>DFGZ01000114.1 GCA_002371295.1 Oribacterium sp. UBA3737
GGAACGGTTTATAAGTATGAGATCAAGTGCCGTCACAAGGAGCCTTTCCTTAAGACCGATCCTTATGCCAATGCAATGGAGATGCGTCCTAACAATGCTTCCGTAGTTGCCGATCTTGACAAGTTCAAGTGGACCGATAATGAGTGGGAGGACAGGAAAAAGGAGCTGAAGACATCCGGCATCAAGGAAAGACCGATGAGTGTTTATGAGGTACATCTCGGATCCTTCGCAAGGAAGCAGTCTCTCGTTAACGAAGACGGTACTTCGGTTGATGGCTCAGAGTTCTATAATTACCGTGATCTGGCAAAGAAGCTAGCCGCATATGTAAAGAAGCAGGGGTACACTCACGTGGAGCTCATGCCTGTTATGGAGCATCCTCTTGATGCAAGCTGGGGATATCAGGTATCAGGATACTATGCACCTACAAGCCGTTACGGATCACCGGAAGATTTCATGTACTTCATGAATTATATGCATAATGAGGGAATCGGTGTGATCCTCGACTGGGTACCGGCACACTTCCCGAGAGATTCATGGGGACTTGCCCAGTTTGACGGAACAGGTCTTTATGAGAATCCGGACCCTGTACTTGCAAGCCACCCTCATTGGGGAACATTGACATTTAACTACCGTAAGAATGAGGTTTCGAACTTCCTTATAGGAAGTGCCATGTATTGGGCAGACAAGTATCATGCAGACGGACTCCGCATGGATGCGGTGGCTTCCATGCTTTATCTTGACTACGGACGTCAGGGACAGGGAGCTCCGAGAAACATGTATGGCGGAAATGAGAACCTTGATTCAGTAGAGTTCCTTAAGCATCTTAACTCTCAGTTCCATAAGATGTTCCCCGGAACCCTGCTCATCGCGGAGGAATCTACGGCATGGCCGAATATCACAGGCTCAGTTAAGGATGACGGTCTCGGCTTTGACATAAAGTGGAATATGGGATGGATGAATGACTTCCTCGGTTATATGCAGACGGATCCATTCTTCAGAAAGGGAAGCTACAATCAGCTTACTTTCTCCATGATCTACAATTATTCCGAAGACTTCATGCTTGTGTTCTCTCATGATGAAGTGGTTCATGGAAAGCGTTCACTTCTCGGAAAGATGCCGGGACATACATTTGAGGAAAAGGCCCGTAACCTGCGTACGGCATACGGCTATTTCTGGACACACCCCGGAAAGAAGCTTCTCTTCATGGGACAGGATTTCGGTCAGTATGATGAGTGGTCGGAGAATCAGGAGCTTGAATGGAATCTGCTTGAGTATCCTGTACATAAGGAACTTCAGGATTATGTAAAGGACCTCAATTCTGTATATAAGGAGCATCCTGCACTCTGGCAGCTTGACTACTATCCGGATGGATTTGAATGGATCAACTGCAGCTACAGCGACCTGTCCATGGTAATGTTCATCAGAAAGACAGACAAGCCTGAGGAGACCATACTGGTAGTGACCAATTTTGATAATATCGCACATCCCAAGTTCAGGGTCGGAGTACCGTTTATGTGCAATGCCAAGGCTCTTATCTCTACAGATGATGAGAAGTACGGCGGATTCGGTATGGTGAAACGTACAAAAATCCCGGCTAAGAAGGTTTCATGGGATGAGAGAGACTATGCGATAGACATTGATATCCCATCCATGTCTACCACCATCTACCAGCTCACACCTTGTGAAGAGCCTGAGGAGAAAGCGGCTGTAAAAAGAAGTACAGTAAGGACCACAGCCAAAAAAACATCAGGAAAAACCGCAGCAAAAACTGCAGCAGTGAAGAAAAATGAGGAAAAAGCAAAGACAGACAGCAAAGTAGGTACAAAAAAACCGGTGGCACCGAAGGCACCAAAGAAAGCTTCGGGAGCTGCACGTCGTCGTAAAGGCTGATATAGAACTTTTGGAGTATAGAGTATGAAAAAAGCGGGTATGCTGATGCCGGTATTTTCCCTTCCGGGAAAATACGGTATAGGAACATTGGGTGAAGAAGCATATAAGTTCATTGATATGCTTTGCGATACGGGTAACAAGATATGGCAGGTGCTTCCTATGGGACCTACGGGTTTCGGGGATTCTCCCTACCAGTCCTTTTCCGCCTTTGCGGGTAATCCGTATTTTATCGATCTTCCGACACTTGTGGAGGAAGGACTGATTTCCGAGGAAGAGCTGGAAAGCTTTGACTTCGGAGATGGAGCGGGACCAAAGGAAGATTCGGAAAAATCCGGGGGAAAACATGAGGACAGCCCCTATGCCGTGAATTACGGAAAGCTGTATATCGGTAAGACAAAGGCTCTTAAGCTGGCGTATGAACATTTCATAGAGCAGGGCGGAGATGTTTCCGGACTCTGTAAGGAGCTGAGCCCCGAAACCATGGAATATTGTGTTTTCATGGCTATAAAGGACAGTTTTAAGGGGGCAAGCTGGGATGTATGGCCGAAGAAGTTTAAGAATCGTGACTCTGGAGAGCTTGAGCTGTTTAAAAAGACTCATAGGGAAGAAATAGGTTTTTATGCTTTTTTACAGTACCAGTTCATGAAGCAGTGGGGAAAGGTGCATGAATATGCAAAGATCCGAGGTATAGAGATCGTCGGAGATATCCCCATATACTGTGCCCCGGATTCAAGTGATGCATGGGCACATCGTGAGCTTTTCCAGTACACAAAAGATGGTGAACCGAAGAAGGTGGCAGGGGTTCCGCCAGATGCTTTCTCAGAAACGGGACAGCTTTGGGGAAATCCCCTTTATGACTGGGATATGCATGAGAAGACGGGATATAAATGGTGGATCGACCGTATGGATTACTGCTTCATGATGTATGACATATTAAGAGTCGACCATTTCAGAGGCTTTGAGTCCTACTATTCCATTCCTTTCGGTGACAAGACTGCAGAAAACGGTGAGTGGGTAAAAGGACCCGGAATGGGCCTCTTTGATGCCATGTATAAGCATTACGGTACTAAGAATCTGCCTATTATTGCAGAGGATCTCGGAATCATAACCGATGAAGTCAGGGCCCTTATGGACCAGGTTGGATTCCCGGGCATGAAGGTTCTCCAGTTCGCCTGGGATTCGGGACCTGAGAATGCTTTCCTTCCGAACAGTCTTGTGACAACAAACTGCATTTATTACACAGGAACACATGACAATGATACACTACGCCACTGGTTCGATACACTTCCGGAGTGGCAGAGAGAGTATATTTATAAATATATGAGCCGTTCGGCAAATGACTGGAAAGCCATGCCTGAGCTTCTTATAAGGCTCGCCATGAGTACTATTTCGGATACAGTCATAGTCCCTGCGGCGGATTATCTTGGACACGGACCTGAAGGACGCATCAATTTCCCGGGAACCTCAGGGGAAAACTGGATGTGGAGAATGAAGGAAGGCGCCTTTACGGACAGTATAAAGGGCGTTATAGCTGAGATAGTGGGAGTCTACGGACGTTATCAGAAGGCTCTGCCTAAACCTGAGCCTGTAACGGATACTGTTCCCGAGGAAGATAAGGAGTGCGCCGAGACTGATGATTCTGATCTTAATGCAGATAAAGAACAGGAGTCTTTGTGACCTTAACAGGAAACATGAAAGTGCAATAAGTTTGAAAGTGAACTTTCAAACTTATTTGGTGGGTCATATACGGATTTGAGCAAGCTCGATTCGTGCATGGCCCATGAAGTTAAAAATGAAAAAGCCAGGGGCTTCGGCCTCTGGCTTTTGTCAGCTTTTAAGATATATAACTCTGATCAGTTAACCGCAAAGTTGGCCTGGGCCTGATTCTTTGCAAGGTCACTTACATAAACAGTTATGGAATCTGCGGCCATGGAGAAGGTGATTCTTCCGGTGGTCTTGTTAACATCTGTAGGTTTCAGATTGTTTCCGAGACTGTCTACGGCGTAGATGGAATCCCAGTCAACACCTGACTGTGTATCTGAAACTTCAAACTCAAGATATCCGGCTCCGAGAACTACAGAATCTTCATCGATGACGGGATTAGCTTCATCAAGAAGGTTTATCTGAATGTGTGAAGACTTGGTCATGTTGTTTATGGCAACTGCAGTTACTGTAAGATTACCGTTGTTTGTGAGGGTGCATTTATAGGTGGAACCGTCCTTTTCCAGAGCAACCTCCTGCCCTTCTATGGTTGCGGTGACGGATTTAAGAGGAATGAGAGATGAAACCTTAAATGATACCTCTGCATTCTGATAATCCTTTGTGTCCGGTTCTGAGGCTTCTATAGTAGGAGCCTGAATTACAAAGAGAAGTACAAGTCCGTTTATAAGAACGTATGGAATCAAAAATCCTACCAGAAAACGAAAAAGCCCTGAATGTGTTGCTGCGGGTTTCGGCTTGATCTGGGTGTTGTGAGCTGCATAACGTGAGGTGCGTCTATCTGTATAATTTCTTGCCATAATTACCTTCCATTACTTATATTTTTAGCCATAATTTGCGATAAGTATAACAAAATGAAACTTGCGTTACAAGAAGCTTGTTGTTATACTTACTTAATACTTAATTAAATTTTCTAGAAAATTCATTCTTGGTTTCCAGAGTTTTTTCCAATATTTTTATAAAGTAAAAAAGTATATTGAACATAACATAGTACTCTTTCGTAAGTAAATATAATTATGTTAATTGTGCCGCTTTAAGGAGGTTACATGGCAGACGAAAAAGATGAGAAAATGACAGCTGACGAAAAGCCTGTTGTGAAGAGGACAAGAGCTAAGGCGGTCAAAAAAGAGGATTCTTCAGAAGGTACAGAGAAAAAGGCTGTAAGAAAGCCAAGAGGCAGAGCCCAGTCTAAAAGTGATGAAGCTGAGTCTTCCGAGATGGCGGAGAACCAGCCGGAAACTGCTGCTTCTGAAAAGCCTCGGAAGCGTACGGTTACCCGTCGTTCCTCTAAAAAAGCAGCGGAGGAAGCTGCTTCGGAGGCCGCTATAGAAGCGACAGAGACTTCGGAACAATCAGAAAACAAGGATGAAAAGTCTGAGACAGAAAGAACTGTTCGAAAAAGAGCAACAGCAAGAAAAACTACCTCAAGGAAAAAGTCTGATTCTGAGACAGAGGCCAGTGCTGGCAGTACAATCCGGGAACCGGCAGTGAGTAACAGTGCTGCGGCTCCTGAGGAATCAGTGCCGGTGACTGAGAAAGCCGAGCAGGCTGAGGTTTTGGCTGAGCAGACAACTGAAGCTCAGGTTCCTGTTGCAGCAAAAAGTGATTCACAGAGAAGTGATGAAGCAGCTGAGACAGCGATAGACAGAGGACAGGATAACAGAGTTCACCGTAAGTCCATAGTGGTCAACAGAAGAGGCATACATGGTGTAAAGCCTGTCAGGAACAACGATCATATGGCAAGACCTGATGGAATGAACAGATCGGAGCGCTTCGTCAGGACCGAGAGAGCTTCTGAAAATACAGACCGTGATGTAAGATTTGAGAGAAGTGATGTTATCGGCCAGGACTATCCTGCCAGGGAAAGCGCGGCAGGCTTCAGGCAGGACACTGCAGGCAAGGATGTACGCCGTATAGAAAAGGAAGCAGCCGACCGTACTGACGAGGATATGGCAAAAAGAGATGCTGAGATCGCCAGAGCTGCCGAGAACGAAAAGACAGATGAACTTGACAACGAGACCCAGAAGGCACCTACAGGTAATCCATGCGGTGGAATACTGGAAGTCATGCCGGATGGTTTCGGATTTACAAGATCAGCCAATTTCCTGCCGGGTGACAGTGATGTATATGTAAATCCCGCTATTATCAAAAGGTACAGACTGAAGACCGGTGATGTTATAAAGGGACTTTACAGAAGTAAGAATCCCAATGAGCGTTTCGGTGCACTTTCATATATAGAAACAGTAAACGGAAAACCTCTCAGTGCACTGGGACAGAGAAAGAACTTCGATCATCTGACCCCTATATTCCCGGATCATCGTATAAAGCTTGAGGTTGAGGGGGAAAGAGCTCCTACAGCATTGAGACTGCTGGATCTTCTTGCGCCTATCGGTAAGGGACAGAGAGGCATGATCGTTTCACCGCCTAAAGCAGGTAAGACCACACTTCTTAAACAGGTCGCAAAGGCCATTGTAAAGAATGAGCCCAATATGCATCTTCTCATACTTCTTATAGATGAGCGTCCGGAGGAAGTTACGGATATGAAGGAAGAGGTTGAGGGTGGTCTTGTGACTGTAATCTACTCGACCTTTGATGAAGAGCCATCACATCATAAGAGGGTTGCCGAGATGACCATAGAGAGGGCGAAGCGACTGGTTGAGCAGGGCGAAGATGTCACCATACTTCTTGATTCCATGACAAGACTTGCAAGAGCATATAATCTTGTGGTTCCTGCATCCGGAAGAACCCTTTCCGGAGGTCTGGATCCTGCGGCACTTCATATGCCTAAGAGATTTTTCGGTGCAGCAAGAAATATGCGTGAAGGAGGTTCTCTGACTATTCTGGCAACAGCTCTGGTAGATACCGGTTCACGTATGGACGATGTTATTTACGAGGAGTTCAAGGGTACGGGCAACATGGAGCTTGTGCTTAACAGAGAGCTTCAGGAACGTCGTATATTCCCGGCTATAGATATCGTTAAGTCAGGAACCAGAAGGGATGATCTGCTTCTTACCGAGCTTGAGAGAAGCGCAGTGGATATCATACATAAGAGGACCTATGATGAAAAGACAGGTGCTGCAGAGGAGATCATCAATCTTTTTGATAAGACTTCAAACAATGAAGAGGTTTGTCAGTTTATAGTGAACGGAAAGCCTGTTTTACGCCAGCAGAATCCAAATTCAAGACTGGCCATCAAGATAAACAGACCCCAGTAAAAAAATTATTGCAAATTATTTCCATTTGTGTTAACTTGATAGGGCTTTAATAAAAACTAAGCATAGCCTTTGCTTTTGAAGGATATGCGAATTTATATGGTTGGAAACCATGTAGAAAGAGGTACAAAATGAGACAGGATATTCATCCAAAGTATTATCAGGCAACAGTTACATGTAACTGCGGAAACACATTCGTTACAGGCTCAACAAAGCCTGAGATCCACGTAGAAGTTTGCTCAGCTTGCCATTCATTCTATACAGGCAAGGAGAAGTCAGCTAACGCTGCAGGTCAGATCGATAAGTTCAACAAGAAGTTCGGTCTTAACTGATAAGTGGTTGAAGCCGTTTTACAGCGGTGTACTGGTAAAGAACAGGATTGAAAGAGTACGTGCGAAGCATGTACTCTTTTTTTCTTGTGAAAAAATCATATTCATTCGGGGATTAAAGCTTAACAAATAATTCACATTAGATTTATTGAATAACGATGGTATTTCGTATACACTAATTGCCATGAAAAAAACTACAATTATGACTTCAATTTAAAAATAGAAATAGATGATAAAGTAGAGAAAGTCAGAAAACATACTTTCAGACTTAGTTGGTGGGGCAGATATGAATCTGTGTAAATCAGGTTCGTGCATGGCCTATGGAGGAAAAAATGACAGATAAAGTAAATATAGAAAACGGTTCAGTCCCATCAGGATGCAGTATATCTGAGAAGTGTCACGGACAGGTGTACAGCGGTATAGGAGGTCAGGCGGTTCTCGAAGGCATGATGATGCGTAACGGTGCTAAGTATTCTGTTGGAGTGCGTAAACCGGACGGAACCATCGAGGTTATGGAGGATACCTACATCTCCATGACGGATAAGTATCCTATCTGCAAGGCCCCTTTTATCAGAGGGATCTTTTCTTTTGTGGATTCCATGGTACTGGGGACAAAGTGTCTGAATTACAGTGCGGGTTTTATAGAGGATGATCCTGAAGATGCAGATAAAGAGCCGGGGAAATTTGAAAAGTGGCTGGAGGAAACCTTTGGAGAGAAGCTGGAACCGATCATTTCCGGTATAGTGATGGTCTTTTCTTTTGCACTGGCCATGGTTCTTTTTGTACTGCTCCCTGCCTGGGTGGCAAGCTTCCTTAAGCCCTTTCTTCCTCATGAATCTTTGCTTGGCTTTATAGAAGGAATCATTAGGGTAACACTGTTCGTTATTTATATAAAGCTTGTTTCACGCACCCCGGATATTGCAAGGACCTTTCAGTATCATGGCGCGGAGCACAAATGTATAAACTGTGTGGAGCATGGACTACCTCTTACTGTCAGAAATGTTGCAGCTTCCAGTAAGGAGCACAAACGCTGCGGAACCAGTTTTATAGTATATGTAATGCTTATTTCCATACTTTTATTTATGGTTATCCGTTTCGATGATATATGGCTTAAACTCGCAAGTCGTCTGGTGCTTATACCGGTCATCGCGGGCATCAGCTATGAAGTACTCCGTATAGTAGGTATGTATGATAATGCTTTTACCAGACTGCTGTTTATTCCCGGCATGTGGATGCAGGGACTTACGACCAAGGAGCCTGATGACAGTGAGATAGAGGTAGCCATAGCTGCGGTTGAAAAGGTTTTTGACTGGCGTAAATTTGAGAAGGATACTTTCGGAATTGATTTTCAGGAAAACGGTGCTGCAGTGGAGCAGTAGTGTTGCTTCCCATTGTCTTTCGGGATGAAATTTCAAAAAAGAAGTCAGTACTTCGATAATTAACGGGAGAAAAAAATCAGTATGCAGATTATGACCTTCCGGAGCCTTCTGAATGAAGCTGCGGAAAAACTTAAAAGTGCAAATGTTCCGGACCCGCGTTTTGATGCGCGGGCTCTTCTTATGTCTGCCTTTTTGATGGATCCGGCAAAATTTCTTTTGTATGAGGAAAGCAAGCCGGAAACCCTCATACCCGGGATATTTAAGGACAGGGAAGCATTGGAAGAAGCTCTGTCTGTATTCCGTAAAAATGTAGATAGACGTGAGAAAAGAGAGCCTTTGCAGCAGATACTAGGAACAGTTGGGTTTTACGGGCTGGACTTCAGGGTGACACCGGATGTTCTCTGCCCAAGAGCAGATACAGAAACTCTTATAGATGCGGTCCTTGGCAATCTCATGTATGACAACATCCCTGAAAGGTATCGTCATATGAAGAGCCAGGTGGATAAGTTGACATCCGGAAGGCAGATTGTGGACAGTGACAGCGCAAAGCTTCTGGACATGTGTACCGGTTCGGGCTGCATAGCCATCACACTGGCCAGATTCGGGCGTTTTGAAAGCATTAAGGCTGTGGATATCTCCGAAAATGCCCTGAAAATTGCAACATATAACAGAGACAGCATTCTTGGTGCAGACAAGGAGAAAGTCCAGCTTCTTCAATCGGATATGTTTTCGGAAGTCAGCGGAAAATTTGATGTGATAGTGTCGAATCCTCCGTATATTCCATCTGATGTGGTGGATACCCTTGAGCCTGAGGTGAGGGATTTTGAACCCAGGATAGCTCTTGACGGAACGGAGGACGGATTAAAGTTCTACCGGATACTTGCCTCTGAATGTCCCGGGCATCTGAATGCCGGTGGATATGTGTTCTTTGAGATAGGATATGATCAGGGAGAGGCTGTGGCCGGGCTTTTAAAGGAAAACGGCTTCAGGGATGTTATGGTCCTAAAGGATTTTGGCGATAATGATAGAGTAGTCACAGGCCGGATCTAGTTTACCGGAAGTGACCCGGCAGGTTTCAGATGGATCTGTGATCAGGTCCGCCGGTCTGCAAAAACCGATATAGATATTAATACTTATATATGAGGATATAGAAATGGATATGTTTGACCGTCTTGAATCCATATCAAGACATTATGAGGAAATTCAGCGCTTCATGACGGAGCCTGATATAGTGAATGACACAGAAAAGTACCTTAAGTTGATGCGGGAGAGCAGTGAGCTTGAGCCCTTGATCAGCACCTATAAAAAATATAAGGATGCGGTTCAGGCAGAGAAGGACTCTCTTGAGATTCTTGCGTCGGAGAAGGATCCTGACCTTGTGGAGATGGCCAAGGAGGAGCTTCAGCAGGCAAAGGCAGACCAGCCTGAGCTTGTAAAGGAGCTCCAGATACTGCTTCTTCCGAAGGACGAGAATGATGATAAGAATATTATCATTGAAATAAGAGGCGGAGCAGGAGGAGATGAGGCTGCGCTTTTTGCCTATGAGCTCTATCGTATGTACATCAACTACGCGGAACGCCGGGGTTACCGTACGGAGCTTGTTTCCGCCAATGAGACAGGAATAGGCGGAATGAAGGAAGTGGTATTTATCGTGACCGGTAAGGGTGCTTATTCGAGACTTAAGTATGAGGCTGGAGTTCACAGAGTTCAGCGTGTTCCCGTAACAGAGTCCGGAGGACGTATACACACCTCAACTGCCACAGTCGCGGTTATGCCTGAAGCAGAGGACGTTGATGTGGAGATAAACCCTGCTGATGTAAGGATGGAAGTGTTCAGATCATCCGGTGCGGGAGGACAGCACATTAACAAAACTTCATCGGCCGTTCGTCTCATTCATGTTCCTACCGGAATGGTGGCGGAGTGCCAGGAGGAGCGTTCACAGGTACAGAACAGAGAAAAGGCTATGCGTCTGCTCCGCGCCAGATTATATGAAATAGAGTATAATAAAAAGCAGAGCGAGGCGGCAGAAGCCAAGCGTTCACAGGTTGGAACAGGAGATCGTTCCGAGAAGATAAGAACATATAACTTCCCTCAGGGAAGAGTTACGGACCATCGTATAGGACTGACACTTTATTCTATTGAGAAGATACTGAACGGAGATCTGGATGAGCTTCTGGATCCTATCATTTCTGCAGATCAGGCGGCTAAGCTTGAGGAACTGAATAAAGAAGTAGTGTGATCAGATTGCCCGGAGCCGGCACAGTTTAGTGTGCAGGTATCTGAATATGAGCATTTGATCCGCAAGGAGACGACATAGTGGCTAAAGAATTAAAGAGTTTGAGAAGAAGGCAGCAATCCAGAAAGAATTCATCAGGCGGCGGCAGCAGATTTCTTCCGGTTATGGCGGTTATCGTACTGCTTTTGGTCATATCTGTGGCGGGCTTGTTTTTGTATGACAGGACCTATGCTCCATCCAGAGAGATGGCAGATAAGACTGAGTACTTTGGTGTAAGCGGAGATGATGTGGCCCTTTTTCTGAATGATGTCCAGGCTTTAAAGGATGATGGCACGGCTGTCAGGGCAAAGTGCATTAACGGAGGAGTGTTCATTCCCTTTGAATGGGTGATGTCGGAGCTTAACAGAAGATATTACTGGGCGAAGGATCTGAATGCAATTCTATATACACTTCCTGAAGAGACTGTAAAATACGGTCTCGGAGATACCCTGAAAGACGGATCTACGGCGTTTATACGTATGGGGGATTCTACTGACGACCTTTATCTCAACATCAAGCTTGTGGCAGAATATACGGACATAAGCTACAAAAGTTATATTTCGGATGATACCAAGAGAGTCTTTATCTCTAACGACCTGAGTGAATACAAACAGGCGGATGTGAAGAGAAAAGAGGCAGTACGACTTCTTGGTGGAGTTAAGTCAAAAGTCCTCACAAATCTTGAGGCCGGGCAAAAAGTAAAAATCCTTGAGTCTCTTGAAAAATGGAGCAGGGTGTCTACCGAAGACGGCTATGTGGGTTGGCTCAGGAACTCCCATCTTGGAGAAATAAAGGATGTGACTCCGGAAAGTGATTTTCAGGCACCGGAGTATACACATATAACCCGCTTAGACGGAAACAAGGTGGTTCTCGGATTCCATCAGATTACACTGACCGAGGCCAATAATTATCTTGAAGATATGACCAAAGACGCCACAGGAATGAATGTTGTGGCCCCGACATGGTTCGTTCTTACCGGAGATGACGGAACATTTACCTGCTACTGGACCAAGGATTATGTGGATAAGGCTCATGCCAAGGGCTATCAGGTTTGGGCGACAGTGAACAATTTTGACGGCGGTGACATAGATGAGTCTGTTTTTCTTAAGAGCACAGCTCTCAGGGCAAAGCTTGTAGATAATCTTGTAGCCACTGCTGTGGCCGGAGAGATTGACGGTCTTAATATAGATTTTGAGCTTATTCCCGAAAGGCTTGGCAGAGATTATGTTCAGTTCATGAAGGAACTGGCGGTTGCCTGTCGTAAAGCAGGGATAATCCTGTCTGTGGACTGTTATGTTCCCTATTCCTACAACAGCTACTATGATATAGAACAGCTCGGGGAAAACATTGATTATGTCATCATCATGTGTTATGACGAGCATTATGCCGGAAGCGAGGAAGGAAGTGTCGCGTCCATAGGGTATCTCAATCATGCTATCTCTGAGACCCAGAAGATGATGGATACCGAAAGGATCATCATTGCGGTTCCGTTTTATACCAGAGTCTGGATGACGGATTCTGAAAACAAGACCACATCAGAGGCTTTGGGAATAGCATCAAGTCTTGAATGGGTCGAAAAGAACAATGTCCAGTTAAGCTGGAACAGTGAGATCGGACAGAATTACGGCGAGTTCATGGATGGGAACATCCTTAAGAAGGTATGGCTGGAGGACGAAAAGTCCATGAAGCTGAAACTTGATGTCATTAAGGAAAGCGGCTGCGGCGGAGTTGCCGCATGGAAGCTGGGACAGGAGCCTGCCGGCTTCTGGTCCATACTTGATCTTAATAATGTATCAGGTTCATAAGATGTAATGAGATTTATACAGGGGTATTTAGTAAATGGAAACAATAGTAAAAGGCATGGAGGGGGTCCAGCAGGCCGCTGAGATCATCAAGAATGGCGGTCTGGTGGCTTTTCCCACAGAGACCGTATATGGTTTGGGTGGAAATGCCCTGGATCCTGATGCCAGCAGGAAAATATATGCAGCAAAGGGGAGACCTTCAGATAATCCTCTCATAGTACACGTATCATGTATTTCTGAGGTTCAGCCGCTGGTTTCCCGGTTTCCCGGGGATGCAGAGAAGCTTATGGAGACTTTCTGGCCGGGACCTCTGACAATCATTCTTCCAAAATCGGATATAGTTCCGTATGAGACTACCGGAGGACTTGAAACTGTTGCCATACGATGTCCGGAGAACAGGCTGACTCTTTCGTTTATTAAGGCATCGGGACTTCCCATAGCAGGACCGAGCGCCAATACATCAGGAAAGCCAAGTCCTACAGAAGCAACACACGTTCTTCATGATCTAAAGGGAAGGATAGATATGATTCTTGATGACGGACCTGTAGGTATAGGAGTTGAGTCAACCATCATAGATATGTCCGGAGAGATTCCTACATTGCTGAGACCCGGTGCAATAACCGTTGAGGAGCTCAGTGAGACTCTGGGAAGGAAGGTGGAGATAGATCCTGCCATAGTTGCAGGGGGAGTAAATGAAGGCATACATCCAAAGGCTCCGGGAATGAAATATCGCCACTATGCGCCCAATGCCCGGATGGCTCTGGTGACCACCAGCCTTCTTAAAGAGAAGGATTATGAAGTCAGTGAAGAAGAGAGACTTCAGGCTGACAGACAGATTTCGGATTACATTAACCGACTTGTGGAGAAGGATGAGGCAGAAGGTCTCAGGGCAGGCATTATCTGTTGCGATGAAACAAAGGAGCTGTACGGGAGAGCTCATGGTAAGGCTTCCGATATAAAGATCATCGGCCACCGCAGTGAACCCTTATCCATGACACATGAGCTTTTCAGGGTGCTCCGTGAGTTTGATGATGATAAGGTTGAGAGAATCTATGCCGAGAGCTACAGTGACAGAGGTGTGGGATTCGCTCTTATGAACAGAATGAGAAAGGCCGCAGGCATGACAGAACTTCTTGCGGATGAGAAATGAAACAGCTTAAGGTGATGATTATTCGCACCGGAAGCTTAACTGAATATACGGATTAAGGAGATTTAGGATGGAAGACAGCGGTAAGAGAAAAGATTATATAACCTGGGATGAGTACTTCATGGGAGTTGCGGAGATGTCCGCCCGCCGGTCCAAGGATCCCAATACACAGGTGGGAGCTTGTATCGTAAGCCCGGATAACAAGATCCTGTCCATGGGCTACAACGGCTTTCCTAAGGGCTGTTCCGATGATGATTTCCCCTGGACAAAGATGCATGCAAAGGATGATCCGTACAATGCCAAGTATTTTTATGCCACCCATGCCGAGCTCAATGCTATTCTGAATTATCGCGGGGGTTCTCTCGAGGGAACCAAGCTGTATGTTACATTGTTCCCATGCAATGAATGTGCCAAGGCGCTGATTCAGGCAGGTATCACCACACTTATCTACTATTCCGACAAGTATGCCGATGACGCAGCCACAAAGGCAAGTAAGAGGATGCTGGATGCGGCCGGAGTCAGATATTATCAGTATAAGCCTACAGGCAGAAACATTACTCTTGAGCTTTAAGTGATAAGGAGTAATTTACGCTGAGAGTATATGACCGAGGCAGGGGCTGTTGTTGTGTAATGAGGCTTTTGGTCCTTTGTGACCCGGAGGAGTTGAAACTATGTTTGTTAAGGGTGAAAGCAAGGCTGACAGGACTCTCAGAGTAGACAGGATAATGGAGAGACTGGATTTAAGTTACGGCAGTGAGCCCCCTATATTTCTGAAAAGCAGCAATGCATGGCAGCTTTTATTCGCCACCATACTGAGTGCACAGTGTACTGACGAGAGAGTCAATAAGGTGACGGAGAAGCTTTTTAAAAAATACAAGGATTTGAAGGCATTTGCGGATGCAGATATAAAAGAGCTTGAAGAGGATATCAGGCCAACGGGCTTTTATCATAATAAGGCGAAGAACATAAAGGCCTGTGCGGGAGAGCTTCTCAGCAGATTTTCAGGGATGGTTCCGGACACTATTGAAGAGCTTACTTCCCTCCCCGGTGTGGGTAGAAAGACCGGCAATCTTATTCTCGGGCATGTCTACAATAAAAATGCCATTGTTGTGGATACTCACGTAAAGCGTGTATCCAACAGGTTGGGACTTGCGGATTCAACGGATCCTGAGGAAACAGAGTATCAGCTTAATGAGACTGTTCCCGAGGAATACTGGATAAGATGGAATACTCATATCATCTCACTGGGAAGAAGTCATTGTAAGTCGGCAAATCCTGACTGTGAGGGATGTTTTGTTAAGGATCTTTGTCCGAGCTGCGGCAAAGAGGAGATACTTCAGGCCACAAGGGCCGGTGCTACCGGAGGAAAGAGCCGGAGAGCCAAATCCAATATGTGATATAGAAAGAAGAGAGATATGTCAGAGTGTGAGATGTGTTCAAATTACACATACGATGATGAATATGATGAGTGGTGCTGTGATGCAGACATTGACGAGGATGATGTGGCACACATGTACAGCGGAAGGACCAGACATTGTCCTTACTGGCACAGCAATGATGAGTACAGGACTGTAAAGCACCAGTCCATAGGTCATCTTCCGGGATACAGTGATTCCGGCCGTTTTATAGATGATCTTCATGATGAAATTTCGGATGGCGAGGTCTAAGGGACCTCGCTTTTCCCATGTATATTTAGATAGATTTTGAGAGAAGGAATATTAAAATGCTGAATATTGTTTTACATGAGCCGGAGATACCGTTCAATACAGGAGCTATAGGAAGGACCTGTGTGGCGACAGATACGAACCTGCATCTTATCCGGCCTTACGGTTTTGAAATAAGCGATAAGTATGTGAAGCGTGCAGGGATGGATTACTGGCCTAAGCTTAAGCTTACTGAGTATACGGATTATGAGGATTTCCTTGAAAAGCATCAGGAAATACATTTTGCGGATGAGTTCTTTAATGAGGATAACTCCGGCGAAAGCAGCGACTTTCCAGAAGGGAATAAGGCCTGGGACAGAGACATTGTGGAGATACCAAAGCTCTGGTTCGCCACCACAAAGGCACAAAATGTTTACAGTGATGTGCAGCTTGGGCCCAATGATTTTATTATGTTCGGAAAGGAATCAGCAGGAATACCTGAGGAGATACTTGTCGAACATCCGAAATCATGTATTCGTATTCCCATGTGGGGAGATATACGTTCACTGAATCTCAGCAATTCCGCAGCAGTGCTTTTATATGAGGCCTACAGGCAGAACGGATTCGGAAAGCTCAATAAATATGGTGAGCTCCATCGTCTGCACTGGTGATTTTATTCCCGGAATATTTATACTTAAGATAATGGCATCAATGGTCGATATTAATTTTAACATTCAGAGCATTGAATGGGGAATAAACCTCAGGTCGGAGGGCGGAAATCAATACAGGGAGGCATTGGCCTCCGAAAAAACATGGAAGGCAGCTGAAGGGGGCTTGAATGCATCGAAATCTGAAGGGGGAAAAGACCGGAAGAGACAACAGAACAGCAGGATTTCGTTATAGGCAAAAATCAAAAAAAAGAAGCTTCGGTATAGGTAATGCATTGATGATCGCAGCACTTATCGCCGCAGCGGGCTTTTTTGTCGTGGAGAGAGGATATGCTCCTGAGTGGCTTCAGAGAATAGGCAATGAGGTAATCATCAGGAAGTCTGTTCTGGATTCCGATACCTATGAAAGCTTTGACACAGATGACGAGACAAAGTCTACAGAAGCACCGGATCCGGAAAAGGACACAGGCTGGGTAAAGCGTGAAAATGACTGGTTCTACCTTGACGATGAGCATGAACCGCTTACCGATCAGTGGATAGATGACATTTATTATGTGGGAGAGGACGGAGCTCTTCTCAGAGATGCTACAGCGCCCGACGGACGGAGAGTGGACAAGAACGGTGAAGTCATAAGCATGACGGGAAAAGCCTATGGTGCTTATCTGGATGAGATAAAAAGGCTCGAAAAAAAATACGGAAAAACAGGAATAGTGAGTTCTCCGGATTCCGGAGAAAGTGGGCTGTATAAGGACATGGTGGGAGTATGTCTGGTGAAGCTCACAGATTTCAACAGAGATGGTCTGGATGAATTGCTTGTGGCTTACTATGATCTTAAAGACAGGCATTATCACTTCAGAGTATACGGGTACAGGGATGATGCTTTGAAAATGTATGTTGATGAGCTCATGGGTGGAAACGGCAATCCTATGATCTATTCTGTCGGAACTGAAACTCTGGATGCAGGGGAAGAGTATGTGGTGACCCATTACGGTGTGAGCAGGCATCGCATATTCGGCTTTGATTCAGAGGGAAGATTCGTAAAGCTCAAGGATATAGGACTAAGAAAGGTAGACGGAAAGGATAAGAATGATTCCGAGGTAGCAAGAGTGACGAAATCCTGGCTTTCCGATAACGAAAAGAGTTTTGCGATGACCATGCTTAAGGACTATAAGGAGAGAATAGAGGATATTACAGCTGCAAAGAGAACGCTTCGCACAGGCGCCAATGCTTCGAAAAATGGAAGCCAGATAGAAAAGACACCTCAGGATTATCCGGATAAGGCAAAGGAATACACCACCCAGCAGCTGACAGAGACAATATACGAACATACTTCCGATAAGATAATTGATTATATATATTCGGATTTTAACGGTGACGGGGCCAGGGATATGGTAGCCATGACCATCAGGTATGTGCATTTTGAAACTGAACCGGGACTTACAAGTGCGCCCGACGAGGCTGATAATCCGGTGGAATTTGATGGAGGATATGACTATTGTGCCACATGGTGGTATACGGATGGCAAAGAGACTTACTCCTTCTATGATGTTACAGTTCCTGTCATGACGGGACTTAGGCTCTATTCCGTAGAGACAGAATCAGGAAATCATCTTGCAGCCACCATGTATTGGAGAGATTCCATAATGTCCCACTATACACCGGGAGAGATCATCAACAACGGAAGGACACCTTATGTGATCGATGCATACGGAACAACGGGAAGGACCACTTCCACTGAGAGTACCGGTATCATCTACAGATTTTCAAGAGAAGAAGGTGCTGTGGAGATGTTCAATGAATACGGCTATAGTTTTTCCGTTCCTTCGAGAAACCGCCTCCAGTACGAGCATGCAGTCTACAGTATAGGGCAGGACGGAACCACCTGGGAGGACTGCTCCTATGGATTTCTAAGATATAATCATACTTCAAATAAATGGGATATTTTTTAGGAAATAATATATTTTACTAAAAAACGAATGGTATATACGGGCTTTATTGTTGTAGAATAGAATAGTATTCAATTAGTTCGGTTGAAGGCTTGAAAGGAGAGGGTTACATGCAAAAGACAGAAATATTGAATATCAACAGTGATGGGGAGATGTCCGCAGAAGCTCTTAATGTTGTGGACGAATACATCAAAGGTCAGAATCTGGATAAGAAAAAGGCTTTGCATCTCAGGCTTTTGGCCGAAGAGACCATCGGAATGGTGAAAGCCATGACGAGAGAGTATGAAGCCGGCTTCTGGATAGAAAAAGAAGGAGAAGAGTACAGAATAAAACTTCAGGTGGAAACCATTATGGATAAGGGCAAGAAGGATGCGCTTATTTCGGTTTCCAAGAGTAAGAAAAACGAATATGCAAAGGGCTTCATGGGCAAGATAAGTGATATTATAGAAGACGGTCTTCTGAGTTTCGATGAAAGCATGAAGCTTCAGCAGGAATACGGCTCTACTATGCCTTACTATGATTTTATGGGAATGGGAATCATGGGAGAGATGCCTACCGCCGGAGTTCCGATGGTGTGGTCCCTAAGCAGTTACAGGGATTCTCTGGAGGATTCATCCGAATCCGAGGATAAGCAGGAAGCTGCAGATGAGCTGGAAAAGTCTATAGTTGCAAGTCTTGCCAAGGATGTTATAGTAGGTATCAGAAGAGATAAAGTGGATCTTACTATAGTTTGTGACGGCTGACAGTGCAGAGAAATTGGAACAGGTTAATATTGATTATTCAAATTAGCATAAAGGAGAGAAATAGAATATGTTAAACATAACAAAGACAAAAGAAGATGCAAAGCTTAATATCGCCTTAGAGGGACGCCTCGACACCACTACTGCTCCTCAGCTTGAAGAGACAGTTAATGCAGAGATAGAAGGAGTTAAGGAGCTGGTGTTTGATTTTTCAGCTTTGGAGTATGTATCCAGTGCCGGACTCAGAGTACTTCTTTCAGCACAGAAGAAGATGAATAAGCAGGGCAGCATGGTTATCAGAAATGTTTCCGAAGAGATCGATGAGATTTTCAATGTAACAGGATTCTCAGACATACTTACTATTGAGTGATGGGATTAATTATTCCTTTCATGAGATGTTTCAGATCCTGTGAGAACACGGAATAAAAAATTAAGTCAGACAGGTCAGGCCGTAAGGTCTGACTTTTTTTGCGATAAGGCTGTAACGCGTGCATCGTGCTTGCACGAGTGCACATGGGACAGCCAACGTGGAATAGAGTAGGGTGCTCTCACATACTCGATACAATGCTGAGTTTTGTTTATTCTATTGGTGATGACAGTGAATGGCATGCTATACTTGTAAATGTTGATTTCGGCACTTCATAGATTGGAGAAAAGATGGATTACAGAATTGAACATGATACGATGGGTGAAGTAAAGGTTCCTGCAGATCATTTCTGGGGAGCCCAGACAGAACGTTCTCTTGAGAATTTTCGTATAGGAACCGAGACCATTCCTGTGGAAGTTATCGATGCCTTTGCGGTTCTTAAGTCTGCAGCAGCCGGTGCAAATCAGAAGCTTGGAAAGCTTTCTGAGGACAGGGCCCGGGCTATAACAGAAGCCTGCAGTGATATATTACAGGGAAAATATCCCGGTGAATTTCCTCTTAAGGTATGGCAGACAGGTTCCGGGACGCAGTCAAATATGAACCTCAATGAGGTTATATCCCATATAGCCATGCATAATCATCCGGAGGTGAACATTCATCCAAATGATCATGTAAATATGTCTCAGTCCTCAAACGACACTTTCCCAACAGCTATGAATATGGCGGCGGTTATAGCTATACATAATAAGCTCATTCCCGCCATTGACTGTCTTATCAGAACCATGGAACGTCTTGAGGATGAAAACAGGGATGTAATAAAGATAGGACGTACACATCTCCAGGATGCAGTTCCTCTCAGATTCAGTCAGGAGATATCGGGCTGGAGAGGTATGCTTCAGGAGTCAAGAGCCCACATCATCGAGGCCTCTGATCATCTTCGTAAGCTTGCCATAGGAGGTACAGCGGTGGGTACCGGACTTAACTGTCCTGAGGGATTTGATACGATGTGCTGTGAAGAGATTTCACTGATCACGTCCGAGAAGTTCACTGCAAGCGATAATAAGTTCCATGCTCTTACATCAAAGGACGGCTATGTTTTTACCAGCGGTGCTCTCAAGGGACTTGCAGCCAACCTAATGAAGATTGCAAATGATATCAGGTGGCTGGCAAACGGACCGAGATGCGGTCTGGGAGAAATCAGCATACCTGAAAATGAGCCCGGAAGCTCCATTATGCCGGGAAAGGTAAATCCCACACAGTGTGAGGCCATCACCATGATAGCTGTTCAGGTAATGGGAAATGACAGCACCATCGGTATAGGAGCATCACAGGGCAATTTCGAGCTCAATGTTTTCATGCCTGTACTGGCATATAACATGATGCAGTCCATCCGTCTGCTTTCTGACGGAATCATTTCCTTCGAAAAGAACTGCGTCAGCGGAATAAAGGCAAATCGCAGTAAGATGGAGCAGAATCTCAGTAACTCTCTAATGCTGGTAACATGCCTGAGTCCTTCCATAGGATATGAGAATGCCGCTAAATGTGCCCACAAGGCATTTGAAGAGAATACCACACTTAAAGAGGCAGTCCTGGCTCTTGGCTTTATGAGCAGTGAGGAATATGACCTTGCCGTGAGACCTGAAAAGATGGTTTAGAGTAAGTGATAATGGCTTTTCCGGAGCGTGGAAAGAGTGTAAAAACATAGTGAAAACAGACTTGCCTTAGGTTTCTCCCGAAAGATAGATTTTTGGTCTGATATTTGGGATTGTTCAGCCATTATAAAGTAAAGGCAGGTCTGTTTTTCTATTGACAACGAAGTAACATATGATAATATATTCATATGAGCGATGATTCATTCATTGAATAAGAAATGGAGTAAGCAGTGTCAGAAGAGTATAACGAGAAAAAAATTGATCATCTCATTCAGAACGTTTCAGAGGATGAGCTCAGCGATCTTGCGGAGCTTTTCAAGGTGTTCGGTGACTCTACCAGAATAAAGATACTTTACGATCTTTTTCAGGGTGAGAAGAACGTAACAGAAATATGTGATGATCTGGAGATGAACCAGTCGGCTGTATCACATCAGCTTAAGATACTTAAAACCAGTAAGCTGATAAAGTCACGCCGGGATGGAAAGGCTATGTATTACAGCCTTGCGGATGACCATGTAAAGGTCATCATAGCTATGGGCAAGGAGCATGTGGAAGAGTAAAGGAGAAGGATATGAAGAAGAAATTCAAATGTGAAATTGACTGCGCAAACTGTGCGGCAAAGGTTGAAGAAGCAGTAAAGAAATTAGATGGAGTGAATGATGCCAAAGTGAACTTTGTTATGCAGAAATTCACACTGGATGCGGAGAGCGAAAGATTTGACGAAATCCTGAAGCTTGCCATAGAGACAGGAAAGAAGATCGAGCCTGATTTCTCTGTAGAGATATAAGTATCTTTTTAAGAGAAGGGCTGCATCAGTTTATTCCGAAAAGAGGAAAAAAATGGACAAAAAACTAAAAAAGGAATTGCTTAAGATACTAACAGGAACAGTTATATTTTTTGTCCTGCTTACAGCAGAAAAGGCCGGTGTTTGCCCCGTTTTGTTCGATGATAAATTGCTCAGTTTTTTATTATATCTTATACCCTATTTTATAAGCGGTTATCCGGTGGTGAAGAAGGCTGTACTGGGAATCAGGAACAGACAGCCCATGGATGAGTCGCTTCTTATGACGATAGCAACGGTGGGGGCATTTGCAACAGGAGAAAGCTCCGAAGCAGTTGCTGTTATGGTGTTCTACCAGGTAGGAGAGTGGTTCCAGAAGTATGCCGTTGGAAAGTCCCGCAAAAACATTGCCAGCCTCATGGATATAGTGCCCGAGGAAGCAAATGTTGAAAGAGAAGACGGAACTGTGGAAACGGTGGATCCTGATGATGTGGAGATAGGAGATATTCTGGTCATCAAGGCCGGTAACAGGATACCTGTTGACGGTGAAGTTATTACGGGAGAATCTCTCATCAACACAGCGGCTCTCACGGGAGAGTCTGTCCCGCGGAGTGTAAGACCCGGGGATATGGTCATATCGGGATGTATAAACGGTGAAGGACTTTTGAGAGTCAGGGCTCTGAAGGCTTTTGAAGATTCAACGGTTTCAAAGATCCTTGAGCTTGTGGAAAATGCTTCTGAAAGGAAATCCAGGACCGAGAATTTTATTACACGATTTGCGAGGGTTTACACACCTATAGTGGTTTATGCTGCGATAGCGCTTGCGGTGATTCCCTCTCTGGTTACAGGAGACCCGACCACATGGTTTTACAGGGCCTGCACCTTCCTTGTTGTCTCCTGCCCATGTGCTCTTGTTATATCTATACCACTTGCTTTTTTCGGTGGTATCGGAGCAGCCGGATCCAACGGAGTTCTTATCAAGGGATCAAATTATCTTGAACTTCTTTCCGGTATAGATACGGTGGTTTCCGACAAGACGGGAACTCTTACGGAAGGTAATTTCCGGGTATCCGAAGTGATTACGGAAGAAGGCGTCAGCAGAGAGGAACTTCTTCGTCTGGCGGCTCTGGCTGAAGGAATGAGCAGCCATCCTATTGCTAAGTCCATAAGAGAAGAGCTTTCTGCCACTGTGTCCGGAACCGATATAAACATGAATCTTGTTACGGATATCGAAAATGTCTCCGGACAGGGAATCGTATGTAAGATCGATGGAAGAAAAATCCTGATCGGAAACGATAAGCTGATGAAAGCCAACGGAATCGATTATAGGGAAGCTGATGATCCGGCGGCAACCATATCCTATATAGCGGCAGAAGAAGGAGGGTCCATCAGATACCTGGGGGCCATACTTATAAAGGACCGGATAAAAAAAGAAGCAGGAGCTTCGATCCGGGATATGAAGAAAGCCGGTGTAAAGAATGTGATCATGCTCACCGGAGACAGAAAAGATGTGGGAGAGTCTGTTGGAAAAGAACTGGGTGTAGATCGGGTTTATGCTGAACTTCTGCCTCAGGACAAGGTCACAAAGGTGGAAGAACTGCTTGAGGGACTTAGGAAGAATGACAAGAAAGGCGAGTCTTATCTTGCTTTTATCGGAGACGGCATAAATGATGCACCCGTACTGGCGAGGGCTGATGTTGGAATCGCCATGGGTTCCATCGGATCAGATGCAGCCATAGAAGCTGCCGACGTTGTCATCATGGATGATGATCTTAAACGTATACCTTCTACCATAGCTATCGCTCGTAAGACCATGGGGATAGCAAAGCAGAACATAGCCTTTGCATTGATAGTGAAGATAGTGGTGCTGGCTCTCGGAGCACTGGGAATAGCCAATATGTGGGCTGCAGTATTCGGAGATGTGGGAGTATCGGTGATCTGCATACTTAATTCCATGAGGCTTCTCACAACAAAGAAAACCATCTGATAGGTAAGTGCCATGAGCTTTCCTCTGTTTGTGCCTGCACAAAAAAAGGAGCAGGACTTCATGACATTCACATCATGATATCTAAAATAAAAAGCGTATCTGACCGGCTGAAAGGCTGAAGCCTTTTGGCGGTCAGGTACGCTTTTTCTGATCCCTGGGAGTCAGGGCTTCTTTTGCTCAAATTTGCTTATGGCTTCAAGCTCAGAAGATACGCCGTCATGGGATTTGAGATAAAAATCCTTGATTCGTGCAAATGTTTCCGGACTGAGTACATGTTCTATGCGGCAGGCATCCTGTCCGGCTGTGTAGGCACTTACACCCAGGTCGATAAGAACGTTGGTGATGACAACGTGCTTCTCGTAGGTTCCCTTGGCAATGGTCATGCCGTCTTCTGTAAGAGTGATGTAGCCGTTAGAGTCAACGGTGATCATCCCTTCCTCCCTGAGACGCTTCATGGCGACTGATACGGAAGGCTTTGAGAAACCAAGCATATTCGCTATATCAATGGAACGAACCACCTGATGGTCCATGGAAAGCATGAGTATGCTTTCGAGATAGTTTTCGGAAGACTCATGGGTCTCATAAGCTTTCATAAAATATCTCCTTTCTTATATGAGAAATAAAATAATTACTGAATTTATATCATACATAGAAAAACTATAGGAACTCTATAGATTGTTAGCAAGTATAGCATAAAACCACCATAAATAGTATGTTTTGGGAACCGGGAATGAATATAGTGAAAAAGTATAAAAATTACATAAAAATATTGCTTAGTCAAAACTAACTTTTGTGGTGGTAAAGCCTTGACTTTACGGTTAGTTGATGCTAATTTTAACATGTTACGAAAAGAAGAGGCATGGAGCCTTGATCTTACGTATATCCGGAGGAAAGTTATGTTACCATTATCAATGGCCGGTGCCGGTGGAAAACACATGATAAGCAGAGTTATAGGCAGAGAAGATATGAGACAGCATCTTGCCGATCTTGGGTTCGTTCCCGGAGAGCAGGTTGAGATCATTTCCGATACAGGCGAAGGTAATGTCATCGTAAGTATCAAAGATACCAGACTGGGTATAACGAGCCAGATGGCATCAAAGATCATGGTTGACTGATCGGAATATAAAAGATCACTGTGTTGTGCATCATAGTTATTTGACGTTCATGGAATTACAGGAATGTAGCAGAAGTCAGATAACTTTTTTTATGCTGCGCAGGTTAGGCTTCACTAATTTTAGTTAGTGCCAACTGACTTTAAAATACAAAAGGGAGATGAGATTATGAAGACACTAAGAGATATTCCTGTTGGGCAGTCCTCAACCGTGCTTAAGATTCATGGCGAAGGTGCACTTAAGAGAAGGATCATGGACATGGGAATCACTAAGGGGACAGATGTTTTCGTGCGAAAGGTGGCACCTCTCGGAGATCCTATAGAGATAACCGTAAGAGGTTATGAACTTTCTATACGTAAAGACGATGCAGACATCCTTGAGATGGCATGATAGTACTAAAGAAGGAGAGGCAAAAGTATGGAAATTAAGGTTGCATTAGCCGGTAACCCCAACTGTGGTAAAACGACTCTGTTCAATGCCCTGACAGGCAGCAATCAGTATGTAGGTAACTGGCCGGGTGTTACTGTTGAAAAGAAGGAAGGACGTTTAAAGGGAAATCATGAAGTAGTTATTCAGGATCTTCCGGGTATATATTCTCTTTCTCCCTATACACTTGAGGAAGTAGTGTCACGTAACTATCTTGTGAAAGATAAGCCGGATGTGATCCTCAATATCATTGACGGTACAAATATAGAGAGAAATCTTTACCTCAGCACTCAGCTGGTTGAAATCGGTATTCCTATGGTCATAGCCGTAAATATGATGGACGTTGTCCGAAAGAACGGCGACAAGGTGGATATCGAGAGACTGGGAAAAGAGCTCGGCTGTAAGATAGTTGAGATTTCAGCCTTAAGAGGTGAGGGCATTGATAAGATTTCAGAGCTTTGCATTCAGGCTGCAAAGGAAGGAAGAAAGAATGAACTTCCTGCAGTGTTCGACGGTTCCGTTGAGCATGCCATAGCTCATATCGAAGAGCACCTTGAGAATGATGTGGATAAGAGAAATCTCCGCTGGTATGCGGTTAAGGTTTTTGAACGTGATTCGGTAGCTCTTGAACAGCTGAAGCTTGACAAGAACACTCTTTCCGATATAGAGGCACACATTGCTGACTGCGAGAATGAGCTTGATGATGATGCGGAGTCAATTATCACTAATCAGAGATACAACTACATCAAGAAGCTTGTGGAAAAGACAGTTGTCAAGAAGAGAAAAGCAGGTGAGCTTTCAGTTTCTGATAAGATTGACCAGATCGTAACCAATCGTATCCTTGCACTCCCGATTTTTGCTGTCGTAATGTTCCTGGTTTACTATGTTTCCGTAACTACCCTCGGAACTATCGTAACTGACTGGACAAACGATGTTCTTGTTGGCGAATGGATACAGCCTTTCTTTGCGGACATCCTTACAAATGCCGGGGCATCTGACTGGGTGATTTCCCTTGTGGTAGATGGAATCATCGGCGGTCTCGGAGCGCCTATCGGATTTGCTCCTCAGATGGCTATAGTATTCCTGTTCCTTACACTTCTTGAGGACTGCGGATATATGGCGAGAGTTGCATTTATCATGGACAGACTTTTCAGAAGATTCGGTCTTTCCGGCAAATCATTTATACCCTTCCTTATTTCTTCGGGCTGCGGTGTTCCCGGCATTATGGCTACACGTACCATTGAGGAAGAAAAGGATCGTCGTATGACCATGATAACAACCACATCCATTCCATGCGGAGCCAAGCTTCCTGTAATTGCAGTTATCGCCGGCTACCTTATGGGAGGTGCATGGTGGTTCGCTCCGGCTATCTACTTTGGCGGAATCGCTATGGTTATCATCATGTGCATCATAATGAAGAAGACAAGTATGTTCGCAGGTGACCCGGCACCATTCGTTATGGAGCTTCCTGCATATCACATTCCGTCAGTAAAGAATGTTCTTCTCCATGTCTGGGAGAGAGTATGGGCATTCCTCAAGAAAGCCGGAACTATTCTGTTCCTCTGCTGCGCGGTTATGTGGTTCCTTGGAGCTTTCGGTATAGTTGAGGGTACATTTACACTTGTAGAAAACGTTGAGGATTCATTCCTTGCATCAATAGGTAATGTATTTGCCTGGATGTTTGCTCCTATAGGATTCGGAAGCTGGCAGGCAGTTGCCGCATCACTTTCCGGTTTTGTTGCCAAGGAAGGTCTTGTAACTACTCTTTCTGTTGTATCCAGTCTCGGAGAAGAGCTTGAAGAGTATGATGAGGCTATGAATGTAGCCTTCAGAGCATTCTTCCCGACAAGTATGGCTGCTGTATCATTCCTTGTTTTCAATATCTTCGATTCACCTTGCCTTGCAGCTATTGCTTCCATGGCAAAGGAGCTCAACAGCAAAAAGTGGTTCTGGTTCGCTATCGCTTTCCAGAATATCAATGCCTACTGCATAAGTCTTATGATTTACCAGCTTATAGGTCTCGCTGTAGGTCAGGTTCCATTTAGCGTATTCACCATCGTCGCTGCTCTGGTACTTGCAATGTATCTTTATCTTCTTTTCAGACCGGAGACAGGTTCGAAAAAGGTTATCAGTCCTGTTAAGCTTGCAGGTGCCTGATAAGGTCCGGTGGTTATAATTAATTCAGAATTAACGGGTCGGAGTATACTCTGATCCGTTTTTCGATAAGAGGAAAGGAAATATGATTCATTCAGAAGTTCCGGTAAATAGAACGGATATGATCATACTACTGATTTTAGGGATAATGTTT
>DFGZ01000220.1:0-314 GCA_002371295.1 Oribacterium sp. UBA3737
ATACACCTCGGTAGTAACGACAGAGGTATGCCCCAAAAGATCCCTGATATAGATCAGGTTTACTCCTGCTTCAAGCAAGTGCATGGCTTTGCTGTGTCTGAAGCTATGATTCGTGATATTTCCCTTAAACAGATTGGGACTTTTTTCTCTTGCGATTGACACATATTTATTGATGATGTACTGTATTCCTGCACGGGTGAGCTTCTTGCAATCTCGATTCACAAACAGCGGCTCGTATATATCCGTACGGTGGCAACGGCGGATATAATTCCTGATGATGTTCGCAGCATCAACATTAATGGGAACGAGTCGCG
>DFGZ01000220.1:454-2877 GCA_002371295.1 Oribacterium sp. UBA3737
TCCTGAACCCTTGCTCCACTTTCATACAATAACACCATGATTGCAAGATCACGAAGTTGATCATCTTCTTTCTGGTCGGGAATAGAAAAAAGAAGCTTTATTTCCTCTACCACCATGTATTCCACGGGCTTGACTGGTGCCTTTTTGAATGGTATCGACAAGATCCGGGAACTCTGTTCAAATCCGGCCGGATCACGATATTGGATGTACCGGAAGAAAGCATGTATTGCAGCAAGCCGTTGATTTCTCGTGCTTATGCTGATTCCACGGGTTGTTTCCAGATGGTGTAAGAAGGCTTCTATCTTTTCTGCTGTGAAGTCTTTATATGACAGTTTCTCCGGCGGAAGGCTATACTCAGATTTAAAGAATTCCATAAGCTGAACAAAGGTATCCCTGTAAGAACAGATAGTATTTGGAGATGCCGCCACTTGGTTTGGAAGATAATCAGAGAAATACTTTGTCAGATGATAGGGGAAATCATTCTGTCCCTTCATTTGCGTCACCTCCATTCTCATCCTCATCATATTTTGGGAATATCTCAGGGGTGTAGGATGACGACTTGTCCAGGATAGAGCCGAAATGTTCGTCAAGCATCCTCAGATAGTATTCTGTCTCGGTTATGTGCTTATGACCAAGATATACCGAAAGTAACGGTAAGGAGGTATACAGGTCAAATCCTTTTTCCTGCATCTGCTCGAGTGCTCTTACACAGAAGGTATGGCGCATGTCATGAAGGCGCTGCCTCCCGCCATCTGCACGGTGCGGAATCCCCGCCTCTTCCAAAAGGTTGTGGAACTTCTGGTAAAGCATTGATTCCGTATACCGTTTGCTTTTGGGACCGTGAAACAGGTTTTCCTCCGGATCGGCACACGACAGATATCTGTCTCTGTATTCCTGAAGCACGCCAAGCATGGAGTCTGAAACAACAATGATACGGCTCACATCATTTTTCCCGTGAAGAACAGTTATCTTCCCTGTATCGAAGTCAACATCCTTAACTTTAAGGGACTGTGCTTCCGATTTGCGCAAGCCGCAGCAGTAGTAAAGAAGCATTACAATACGAAATGCTTCATTGTCATAGCACGGATTGTTTTCACACCGGCTTGAAAGGACAGAAAACATCCGCTCAATCTCTTCTCGTGAAAAAACATAGGGGATGAAATCTCTCTTGAAGATACGAGTATCATCATATCCCGTGTAAATGTTCTCATAACCCATTGATACAAGGTATTTTGCAAAGTTCCGGAGTGTTGACTGGCGTTTTTGCGTGTTCGATTCCTTTTCCGGAGGCATGATCTTTGTCCACTCATCATACATATCACGGGTGATTTCAGGCATGACAACCCCCATATCCTTGAAGAACAAATCCATTCTTCTCAGGTGATAAACAAAAGGGGCGCTTATTTTAATCCCCTGGGCTCTTCTGTACTCAATGTATTTTGGAATGATATCCTTAAAGGGGCCGCTGAATTCAGGAAGTTTCTTCATCTCATTTACTGACATACCGGCACCTCCAGTGAGAGTTCTTTTAAGTGGGTCTCATCCACTGTGAGATAAATCTCGGTAGTTCTGGTGCTGGAATGACCAAGTATGTTGGCAATGGCGCTGATTGGAACGTTTTCTGACATCATGTTCGACGCCAGGCTATGGCGCAGGGAATGAGGGCCATGGTGACGGCCTTCATAGTTTATTCCTGCTGTCTGCATACACTTCTCCACCATGCGGAAAACGGATGATTCTGCGTGAAAACGTGTATACGGGGCATAAAGCGTCACAAAAATATACTCTGGATCTGCACTTTCATGCCTTGCATTCTTGATGTAGTCAAGCAGTGGATATTTCACTTCGTCTAACAACGGGAGTGAAAGCGGGTTTCCGGTCTTATTCTGCGTGAAATGTATCAATCCGGCATTCCAGTCAATGTCTGAAAACTTTAGACGTATGACATCTCCGGCGCGAATACCAAGATAAGCAAAAAGGCAAATGATGCAATAGACACACTTGCCAGATGCCGTATCATTGTCAATGCAGGATAATATCTGCTGTATTTCTTCCTTGGAGTAATAAGAAAGAAGCTTGTTGCGAGGATCCTTTCGAATGATCGGGAATACGTGTTTGCCGGAGAACGGGACATACTCACGAGAGTACATCCAGTCATATATTTCCCGGAGAACAGTTTTTATACAGCGTATGGTGGAAGGTGCAAAGGAGTCTAAAGTATTGATATACTCATGAACCGTATTGAATTGGATGGCAGAAGTTGTCTCAATACCCTGATGTTCAAGGTATTCAAAGTACTTTGTGAAAATCCAGAGCTTACGTTCCTTAGAATTCTGGCAGAGGTTAAGTTGATTAACCACATCTCGATATTCCAGGAACAGATCCTTATAGACCAAAGAAATCTCTGTGTTAGAACCGCGCTG
>DFGZ01000162.1 GCA_002371295.1 Oribacterium sp. UBA3737
GAGATGGTTTTGCGTTTTCCGCTCAAGTAGCATGTATCTTACTAGATAATATTCAATCAGAATGCTGCCCCAATAATAAACTTATAAACAGGTATCACTTCTATAGTAAGTCCATCTTTTGTAATCGTACGTTCTTCCTCATTAGTAACTATAATAAGGCGACGTATTCCCTTTGATTTCTCTGCAAAAGATACAAGGCTCTTTGTCTCTCTGTCTTCTGCCGTTTCTAAGCTGTAGGCAACCTGAATTGCGCAGTCTTCTCCCGGAATAAAGAAATCAATATCTATTCCCGTCTGCGTGGATTTGAAGTAATATACTTCTTCGCCAAACCTACGCTTTAAATATATTGCAACAGCATTCTCCAAAAGCGCTGATGGTTTATCTACAAGGAACAATGACAAAATGCCATTATCATAAAAATAAAACCTTGGAGTGCTCTCTTTTTCTGCAAACTTCGAAACATAATTCCTGTTTCTGAACAGGAGGTATGCATTTTCAGCGTACGAAACGTAGTCAATCATCGAATCTGTTGATGTCTTAATTCCTGTTGCTTTTACATTCCCTGCCAACGTATTGAAGGAAGTTTCATGCATTACTGTTTCAGCTATTTTCTTTATCATAAGCCTGAGGGCCATCTTATTATTTACTTTTTCACGTTCTATAATGTCTCCAAGGAGAACCTTCTCATAGACACTCTTAATATATTCTCTTTTGTTGGATAAAAGCTGCGCTTCAGGAAAGCCACCACTCAAAATATATTCCTGGCATCCTCTGCGAACCTTTGCCACTTTAGACGTTGTCAGAAGTGACTTTTCGTCATGAGCTATCTCCTTGTAATCCAGTGACTCACTAAGAGAAAAAGGCATGATCATTTTAGACAAATATCTGCCCCCAAGAGCCTTTTCCATTTCAGAGCTAAGCATCTTAGCATTGCTTCCCGTAATGTATACGTGCTTTTTCTGATCAGCCATTCTTCTGGCAAAATGTTCCCAGCCATCAATGATCTGAATCTCATCAAAGAAATAGTATATCTCTTTGGCATCTGTGAGCTCATAAGCAGTCTCTACGATGTCATTGAAGTCATCCTTTGAAAACTCCAAAAGTCTGTCATCCTCGAAATTGACATAAATTATCTGAGACCAGTCGCATCCTGCTTCAACAAGTTCTCTGGCTATTTTATATAAAAGTGTCGATTTTCCCGCTCGTCTAAGCCCGACAAGAATATAATTGACATTCTTTTCGAAGTCATAGTCACGTTCTATGATTTCAGTACTTTGAATTATCTCAATCTGATCAAAAATGACCTGTTTCAATATATTATGATTCATGTCCGCCTCCAATTATCATATTGATGCGATGATCTACATTGATTTTATCGCGTACACACGATAAAATCAATGTTTTTTATCTTGTCAAAAAGACGAACATGTAATCCCACAGAACTCATATCCTTGTAACTGTGAGTTAAACCGCAAGAGAATTGTTTTATCAAACTCCGATTGTATCTCTCAGGTATCCCACAATTTAATGTACTATACATTCTTGAATTGGAAATTCAAGAATGCATCAACCAAGCCATTTTTAGTGTGACGGATAAAAAATTAGACCAACTTCACGGAATCAGGTAAAATTAAAAGTTTTATTGCTCAATCTATTGCAATAATGCAAAAAAGCTATCAGGTAAAGGATCTTATTGCGAAATCCTTTGGCAACCTCAAAGAGCGCATGTCCATTAAGGTTCTAATCAAGTTTACTTTCCAATAATTCCTGTGTCCTATTAAGTATCCTGTCTATACATTCCTCATCCCAGAGGTCTACGTCAGGATGCATCAGAAGGTGTATTCCCTCCTCGTCCTCCCATAAGAATTCTCCAATTTCAAATTGATTATAGGAAGGAGTTTCGAAGTATATGTATTTTTCCTTCACTAAATGTTCAGGGAATATCTGACCCACAATATAGGGTGCTATCATAGGCGGCTGTTCCATCCCAAAGCATTCTCTGAAGATTACCCTTTCCTGCAAAAAGCCGTATTGATCTGCCTTTAAGTAGGATTGCATAAAATCTCTTTCTGAGTCTGTCTTTTTTATCCTTACAGGAACTGTGTTCACAATGCATCCCAGCATTTTGTCCATTCCCTCCAGCGGAAGGCTTCTTCCAGAAATTCCCAGGGGAGCAACAATATCTTCCTGTCCAAGAACTTCCATGATCGCTCTGGCATATTGGCACAAAACAAAGGCCGAGATAGAGATAGTCTGCCTGCGGCAAAAATCCTTTACTTTTTCCGCCTTTTCACCGCTCATGCAATATCTGTACGTCTTATAATGTGGAGTGCCGGTAGATGCAGGGTTCTTGGGAACACAAGTAACATTCGTACCATGAAGATACTGTTTCCAAAACTCTGTAGCTGCGCTTCTTGCCGCTTCATCTGCAGTGTACTCAAGGTATTCAATGTAGTTATCGCTCTCTGATAGTTCCTCTTTTGTCAAAAACTCCTGAAACAGGAGCTTTTCTCCGACAGCATCCACCACTCTGTGATCAAAGCGTATACAAAGTACAGTCTTATCCTCATGTGTTCTTATTGCCAACACAAACAGAAGATCCTCTGGGTCAGGATTAGAAAACAGAAGCTGCGACCTCATGGAGACAATCTTTCTCTGACTGTCCGAGATCTCATCTGTACCATTTCCCCTGTCTCTGATATCCATGTACTCATATCTGATCGGACGGGTCTTTAAAACCTTTGTATAAATAACGCCTTCATCCTCCAGGAAGCTACTGCGCAGAGCAGAGTGAAGCTTTGGCATAATTTCTGCCTTCTGCTTAAGTTCGTCTTCTTCAATACCTCTGTATGCAACGATATTGGCGACCACCTGCAGATTGTTCCTGACCCAGAAAGTCTGCATATCAGTACACTCCACCAGTTTTGAGGTGTTTTTCTTTTCCTTATGATATCTCTTTCTCCTTCGAAGCTTGGCAGCTATATCCTCAAGAGTAAGCGAAGTGATAAAATCCTCAATACTGAGGCTGTATCCGGCTTCTGAAAGCTCATTTATGAGGAGTACGGCATTTAAAGAATCCATACCAAGAGCCATGAGATTTGAGTCAGCAGTAAGGTCATCTGCTGCCATACCAAGGAGCTCCGCGGCCTTTCTTGCTATCAGCATTTCAACCTCAGTCAGGGTCCTGTTGTTGCTTATGCAGGTATATTCAATCTTGCGGTTTTTAAGGTTGGTATAATCCACCTTACCGTTAGTATTAAGGGGCAGCGCGTCCAGCCTTATGAAATACACAGGTATCATATACGCAGGCATAAATCCCATCATGAAGCCCCTTAAATCCTTAAGGTCCACATCCCTGTCGTGTTCTCCCTCATAATAGGCCACCAGGATGTCATTATCATTTTTTCCCTTTGTAATTATGGCGCAGACATTTCTGACTGCGGGATGCTGCTTCATTACCGCCTCAATTTCCGGCAGTTCTACTCTCTGGCCATGATATTTCACCATCCTGTCATTTCTTCCGGCGAGATGGATAATACCTTTCTCATCAACAAAGCCCATGTCACCGGTCCTGACATACCTCACCCCATTCAGCGTAATATTCTTTTCATCGAATATACCGGCAGACTTTTTGTCATCTCCAAGAAGATAGCCGGCAAAAAGAGATGGCGTATTAACCACCAGTTCTCCTCTCTCCCCTTTAGGCAGGATCTCGCCGTCTTCATTTACAGAAACCACAGAAACACCGGGAGAGATCACCATACCCTGGCCATCCCTGATATTCTGCCAGCCGATTCCAAAAGTCTCTGTCTGCCCAAAAACAGTTATGATGGAACCGGTAAATTCGTTAATCTCCAGGAGTCTGTGTCTAAGTGCCTCGGGAATAGGCTCAGCAAAAAATCCCAGGCAGCTGACGTTTTTCATTGCCTTGCAAAATCTCTCATCTTCGAGATACATGTTCAGCTGCGACGGGAGGATAGCCATCAGGCAGTTTTCATTATTTTCAAGATATTCTGAGGTGTTCAGAATCGATGCCTGTTCATCCTCATCCAGAAGTATCAGCTTTTTTCCATTAAGAAGTGCAACCGGATATTCATAGTGGTAGGCCACAACAAAGCCATGATTAAGCCTTGCTATGACATTTTCAAATCTTTTGGGAATTATTCCTGTAGACTCAATTTCCTCAGGGAACTGGGTAAAAAGAGCTTCAACTGACCTCTGGTCCTGTAAAACCCCTTTTGGTGTCCCTGTAGAGCCTGAGGTATATAGCACGATGGCAGGATCACTCTCACCCGCCATTTCAGGCAAAAAACCTCTCCCCATACCCAGAGCATCACTCATCAGCTCTTTATACAAAAGATCTGTCACAACCATAATGGCACCTGAGCTGTCTATTACACTCTCAAGTCTCTTTTCAGGAAAATCAGAAACAATCGGTACCAGACCGGCTCCGCTCTTCAAAATGCCGAACATAGCCACGACCATTTCTACGCTTCGCTTCATATGTAGAACAACGTTTTTTTCGGGACCAACATTCTTTTGGGAAAGTGCATATGCAAAATCATCCGTCAGAGAGTCAAACTCGTTGTAGGACAGGCTTGTATAAGCGCTTTGTATTGCTGTCCCTTCAAAGACTCCTCTTTTTGATAAAACAGTTTTCTGAATTGTAGCCATTTCTTTCCACTTTCCTTTCAAAGATTATGATTGTAAGATAAAAGCAACAAAATTTCGTTTAAATATGTGGGGTAATGAATCATATGAAATCAGAGCATTCTTTTGAAACCCTAAAGTCGTTAAATGTGTACTCAAATCAGCGTTCCTGATTAAGACCTATCTTTTCCAGATAAAGCGCATCACAAGAGGTGACCGCTGTATTCCACCTGCGGTTGCGCAGCTTTGTAGATACCTCGACCTGCTCGATTGTGTCAAACCACTGCAGCTGAAGATATAAAGGTGTATTGTTAACCCAGGTTCTTAGCTTTTTGGTGGTCTTGAGAGCCTCGCTTTTCAAATCACCGCTGTTAATTTCACTGTCAAGAACAGCCTTTAGCTTACGTATTTCTTCGCTGAAATACTCGTAATAGCACAGCGAGACGAACTGTACAAACATACGGCCTCTCAGAGTGTCTGTGTACCATACTCTTGCTCGGGTGCCGTCGGCATGCTGTTTCTCTGCTTCAAAGAAAGACTCTATGGTCTCTCTTTTACGATACTTGCGCAGACACTCAAACGGATCCTTTTCTTTGTTGGAGACAAGCGCAAAGTATCCGTGATATTTATTGGCATCCTTGATGGCTTTATTGTTGGCAGTTGCAGTTATTTTGCCACCCCATCGTTTGACTGTGAAATACTTGTTCGCTTTTTCCTGTGCAGCAGGAGACAGATCATCAACGACTATTCCACTCTCCAGCAAGGTTTTAAGCTCATAAAGATCATCATCAAGAGCTGTTTTATCGTCAGTCTGCCTGAATTTGTTGAAATATATATGCAGATATATCCTGCGCTTGCGCCATGTGGCAAAGTAATATAAATGAGTAAATAATCGTTTTGAGTAACTAATTTACGACTTTAGGGTTAATAAAAGCCGCATCGGCTTTGTAAAAAACGATAATTCTCTTTCCATCGAAAGCGCCAGAAAAGAAGGCGATACCATATCGGAGGACGAATTTACCGATATTCTCTCACTTCCAATCCCCGGGGATGGAGAACTTAACGTCGCAAAATACATAAAAAAGAGCTTTGACAACAAAAACATCATGTCTGTATATACAAAAAAACAGGATTACTCAGCCAACAGATGGCTTGCTGTATCAGAGGCCGACCTACTTGCGACCTGTAAAAGAACCGGCAATACTCCCAGCACTCTTTTGGCTTTTCTCTATTCAAAGGCGCTAAAAAGCATTTATCCCGACTCGGCAGAAGATATTATGTGCTCACTTGCAGTGTCACTTCGAAGCGATTTCGACAACTCGAAGACTATGCAGAATTCTGCCCTGTTCACTAACCTTAAGATAACGGACAGGGTCCTGAACATGCCTGACGAAAAAGCCGGCACAGTACTTAGAGGACAGCTCCTTCTTGGCTGCGATCCTTCCATCATGTCTTTTACCAAAAACTATATGCAAAAGACCTACAACGCACTGGAAAGTATTCCCTTCTTTTGGGCAAGAAGAGCTGTTGGCCCAACCCATGTCAAGGGCGTAAAGTCATGAAAAAAATCATAATGCGTAAAGTGACAGTTCAGATGGCGCCCACTGATTTCCGTGACTTCTTAAGTAGTATCTGTAATCGTCCCTTATGCTGCTTATAAGCCGGGGTATCTCATAAATATCACGGTTACTGTGATACACACTTACAGCAAGTCTTGGCCTGTCATTTAAAATGTGCTCTCGCGCTCCTTTGATGGCGCTCTTTTCCGCCCCTTCTATGTCCATCTTAAGGAAGGTGATCTTTTCCTTTATATCCTCATCAAGGGTTACCACCTCAACTTCCTCGCCCTCATTTCCTGTGAGCCTGTTGGCGGTTTTCCTTACGTCAGAAGAAGTAAGATGCATGATCCCGGGGCTATCTGAAACTCCGTAGTTCCTGATTTCGATATCCTTAAAGAGCTTAAGGTTATCCTTCATTTTCTCAACTGATCCGCTTGTAATCTCATAGCAGTAGATCTTTTTGTATTTTCCGATATTGTTCGCGTAATCTGTCACAGTATCGCCTATGTATGCTCCAAGATCCACTATCACTTCATCGCCTGAAAAAGAAAATACATCCGGATCAAAATAATCCACAAAGCAGTTTTCTTTCATACCAGTAATGAGGCTAATATCAAAGTTGATCCAATTATTTAGCATATTTGAAAGAACTCTTTTTGACCTGTAGTCGCATAGCCTTTCATAGAGCCAGATCAGATCCTGCCTGTGTTCTTTAAGGATACATATTCTCTCTTTAGTGGCCGGTCCCACTTCATCACCACTTCCCAGTTCGCCCCAAAAGTGGGAAAAGTCGTGATAGAACTTGATGTACCTTTGCCTTGTGACTTCATCCAGCTTTAGAAAAGACTTTTTTGAAAAGCTCTCAAGATCCTTTTCATCAAGCATCTCAGAAAGCATGATCACACCGTAAAAATCCCTGTCTATCTGATTCTTTCTCTGTAGCTGCTCTTTCACAAAAGTCCCTATCCTTGACTGCCACTGGTTTTTTGTGGTTATTCCCTGCAGGTCAGGTTGTCCGAAAAGGACAATATTAATGCCTTTTACAGAGTCCCTTAGATCAGCATTCATCTCATCGATTGCAGTATCAGGACTATCCGTATTGTCCTTGATTATCTTTTCGATAAGCGGCATTATCCTCTCATATTCCTGATAGTTCATAGTACCCCCAGTGATCTTTTCATTTCGGATTCTATTGTCCTATAGATCCTGTCAGTATTTCCGTAATCGTAGTAGCTCATTTCAATTACGATGTCGTCGCCCTCGGTATACATACGCTTTCCGCGAAGATCCCCGAAGATAATCTGCTTGGCATCGGTTACATTCTCATCAGTAAGGGCACTGTCCAAAAGATTTGAGTTGATACCCTCTGCTGTACCAAGAGCCGAAAACGGTATTCCCACCAGCTTTCCAACCATATCCGCATCGAGGAAGGAGTACTCGCCAAGCTTTAGCATATTGGCAGAAAAATCCTGTGCACTCATATTCCTGTCGTAGACAACAGGAAGAATAGTAAAGAAATTCCCAACAGTCCTCATGTTGCCTGCATCCCTTCCTGCGAAGGTGCAAAGAAAGATAACCCTATCCTCATTAAGTGTGTTGCACAGGGCCTTTCCATATTCGTACTGAATATAGTTTTCAAAGGCCATGCCAAGAAGGGCACATCTTCCGCGAAGCTCTTCCAACTTCCCGGAACTAATTCTGACAAAGCGCCGAAGTACTTTTGTGCCATCTCCAACTATTCCAAAAGGCGGATTGACACTGGCTGGCGCTGCATCCTTTAAATAAGCATTGAAAAAATCCCTGGCTCTGTCTTTGTCATTCAAAAACCGCCGCCTTGTTTTTTTCTTATCGGGGATAAATGAATCTTCGGCATACCCCGGGTCAAATGAGCTGCTCAGTTCCTTCAGGATGATACTGCTTCCCAAGGCATCGGTTACCATGTGGGTCATTCTGACCAGTACCTCATGTCTTGTATCGCTTATCTTGAAGCAAGCCACTTCAAAGAGTTCATCCTCCATATCCATGGCATGCCAGAAGCCTTCAATAAAACTGTCTTTTGTATTCTCAGGGTATCTGCTGATATCTCTGTAAGTGACATCGATATCCTTCTCCCCATTCACAATGCCAAAGACTCTGCCATCTTTTTTTATCTCAAAATCAGTTCGAAGAGCAGGATGTCTTTTTACTACGTCACTTACTCTCTGCTTCAGGGTATCGCCATCAAGTGCCTCAGCCGTAGTGTACTGTATTCTAAGCACATACCTGTAGGCTTCCCGGTACTGCATGGGCATTGTAAAATAGCCTCTCGTAATGCCCCGGACCTCGAAGCAGTATACGGCACCCTCCATTGGAGGGGCATCATATTCCTTATTATCGGTGTCATTTACATAACCATCGCTAAATTCTAATTCATCCGTAGATACAAGCTGTTTGTCAGCTCCTTTTTCGTCTATAGCCTTTGCCAAAAGAGCCGGTGTAGGATATGCAAAAACATCCTGCATGCTAACAGCAAAACCTGCATCCGAAAGACTTAATGAGAGCTCAACAGCCTTTATGGAGTCCCCTCCAAGGTAAAAGAAATTATCATTTTGTCCAATATCTGTATGATCAAAAGCATCCTGAAATGCTGAAAGCACTGCTACAAGAGTCCCACTCTTTTCCAACGTTTCTTCGCTTTGCAGGGTCCTGCTCATATATCCCTCGGGAAGCTTCAAGCTCTTTAGATCCAGCTTGCCCCTTTCAGTTACAGGCATCTGCTCAATACGTATAAAAGCATTGGGCATCATGAAATAAGGGAGCCTCTCAGCTAGATAGGACCTTAGTTCAAATTCATCAACTTCAGTTTTTGATGTATAAAAGCAGCAGATCCCTATCTTGTCAAAATCCTTTACTGCCACATTTTCAATTATCTCAAAACCTATTACCGCTTTCTCAATCTCAGAAGGGTCGATTCTTACGCCCTTACTCTTGATCATCCTGTCAAGGCGGCCACAGATCACCAGCTCTCCGGCTTCAGTGATATATCCCTCATCCCTTGATATAAAGGCATTTATTCCGGTTCTGTCCTCTTCAAAATCCTCATTGCTTCCGTTGATATAGCCCTTTGCAACCCTATAGCCCTTAATGCAGACTCTTCCACTTTCTCCGCAAGGGGCAGGATTGCCACTCTCATCGATTATGGTGACGCATACATCTGCCTGGGGTATTCCACAGGTGATATGATCCTTGGTGACAAGGCCGTAGACTGCCGGTCCCGTCTCAGTTGTAGCATAACCACTATAGATCTTTGTGCCCGGGGCAAGGGCCTTTTCGGCTCTTTCAAGTTGTTCCTTTTTTATGCCCTCTCCGCCATAAACCAAAAGCTTTACATTCTTAAATAGCCCGTTTAAAGCATCGTCAGAAAACCATTCATCCGCAACCGAAGGAACCACCGACATGCTTACTCCCTCATCAAGAGCAAGACAGTTTCTTACAAATCCTGCGTTAATATCCTTTGGATTCTTTAGAAGACACAGCTTCTTACCAAAGAGAAGGGCTTCCAGGCTTACTAAAAGCCCGAACAAAAAGTCTATCTCCATATGGATGATGTAGGTGTTGCTGACACTAGCTTGATGGCAGTTCTTTACATTTCCCTCAAAGTGATACAAGAGATTAATGAAGTTGCGCCTTGTAAAGGTAACGCCTTTTGGATTTCCCTCAGACCCGGAAGTAAACTCAGTTACAAGGGGTACGTCATCCTTTATAGATATCTTCTCCGGCAAAAGAGTCTCTGCCTCCATCACCTCTTCATAATTCAGAAACACTGTTCCCGGCATGAAAAGAGCCTTATCATCGATATAATCTTCATCAGTAAGAATCAGGGAAGTCTTCACCACATCCGTAATATATGAAATCCGTTCATTACTATTTTGCTTTGACAGGACCACAAAAGGATTCCCCGCCTTCAGGACTGCAATCAGGGCCAAAAGTCTATCTATGCTATTGTCCATATATATTCCAACAACAGCACCGCTATCTTTAGCTCTTTTCCTGATATATCCTGCCAGCTTGTCGGAACATTCATTAAGTTCTTCGTAGCTGACAGATCCGTCCTTAGAAACTATGGCTGTGCCGGTAAAGTCGTTTATCCCGCTGACCATTTTCTGAAAGCTGACATCAACTCTGTCCTGCTCATAAACTCTATGGTTCTTATCAACAAAAATATCCGAAAGGAACTTCATGGATACAAGTTCTTTTGCACCAAGGCTTCCGACATAAGGAATCGGCTTAAGCCTTTTTACGTACCCTGCCATTTCCTCCTTAAGCCTTGTCTTAACCTTAGAAGGAATCAGATTTCTAAGAAATGCTGAGCCATACATTTCAAATATGCTCCAGAGGAACAGGTTGTAATCTATATCCTCTTCTTCGCAGCGACTGATTATTCTTTTAACAGGCTCCATCAGCATTTCGGATGATGCCTTCTCACTGGAGACTATGCTCTGGAAGGTAGAGCCTTCATTCTGAATATAGGTATAGGCAGTCTCATCCGTAAGCACAGTTATCCTGCCCGCTGCACCATAAAGCCCAGACTCAAAAAGAACATCCTCCAAAAACTCCAGATCCACATCAAAGCTAAAGCCGCTCTCAATTATAAGGCTTCTTTTTATCAGCTTTGTCCCAAGGAACATTGGCGCCCCGTAAATTAACCTTCCCAGGATTTCCCTGTTTTTCCGGCTCTTTTTACCGGCATCACTGCAAAGATATTTTTCGTTATCGATATCAAAGGCGCCATTTTTGCTGTACACAAGAAGAGGCATCGGCAGGGGCATAACGTTCTTTGAAACACTTTTTGCTGTTGCTCCTGCAATAACAATCTGGCTTTCATGCTCTATTGCTGTTTCATATGCCTTCTTCAAGAAGTGCGTTTCCAAAATGTCATCAGAATCAAGAAAATAGATGTACTCCCCCACAGCCTTGCTGATCCCGTAATTTCTCGGAGCAGATGGAGTATGATTATTATCCCTTAAAACATGGTCTGAAACCTCTACGCTGCAGCCGGAGAGTTCCTTAACGGCTGCAGGAATGTAGCCTTCCTCACAATTATGGAAGACCACTACCCATTCAATATCTCTTTTGTCAAAAGAGATTTCGGATACGGAACGTATTGTATTTCTGAAAAGCTCCAGATCAGTATTGTGAACCGGAGTTACAATCGAGATCTTCACGGGGCTGTCCCTTTCTGTCACATCGAATAACCTCTGGACAATCTATTCTCAAAACCTCTGAACAGAGCCTGAATGATAAAGGTTAATATCACATACATTATTCCCACAAGCAGATACGCCTCAATATATCTGTATCCTGTCTCTGCCTGAAGTTTGGCCGCAGCCATCATGTCTATTACTCCTATAGCAAACACCACAGAGCTTCCCTTCATAAGGCCGATGCAGAAATTGCAGATATTTGGTACAGCGATACGAAGTGCCTGGGGAAGTATTATATATCTGAAGGTAACGCCTTCTCCAAGTCCTAGGGAATAGGCCCCGTCATACTGGCCTCTGTCAACACTTGTTATAGCTCCCCTCATGATCTCTCCCATAAACGCGGAAGAATATAAAGACATGGTAAGAAGAGCTACTGCTACATTGCTGATGTTAACTACAGATATCCTTCGAATCCCCCCATAAAACATATAATTTAAAAGCTTTGGAATCCCATAATAAGACAAAAAGATCAGAACTATCAGCGGACAGCTTCTGAAAAAAGAGTAAAAGAGGGATACAACTCCGGACAGAACCGGAATTTTTTTTAGTCTTATAAGGCAAAGGATTATCCCGAAAACAAATCCCAGCGCTGCGGGTATAAAAGTAAGAAACATCGTCATCGGAAGCGCGCCTAGGACATAATATACTGTTGCCGACAAAAAGCTGTAATCAAGCATTTCTTCTCTCTTCCTCTGAATCTGCCCATTTGAAAAGCCTCTCTGTTCTATGGGCAAGTACATCTACCAAAGTAGCCACCACCCAGTAGAGCATGGCGCAGGCAAAATAAAGCTCAAAACTTCTGGTAAAGGACAAACTGGTGTCAATCTGTCTTGCCTTTCCCAAAAGGTCAAATATACCAAGTACAAACACCAGTGAAGTTCCCTGCAGAGCCATCAGAATGCTGTTAGCCATATTGGGGAGGATCACCCTAAGACCCTGAGGAATAAGAATATATCGAAAGGTATTTGGCGCACCAAGCCCCAGCGATTTTGCAGCATCTATCTGCCCACGGTCGATTGACCAGTAGGCACTTTTGAACATCTCGCTGGACTGGGCGGAAATCTCAATTGCCAAAGCAAGGGCAGCATAGAACTCTTTGTTCGCTCCCGCAGCACCTATGCCAAACAGGCTTTTCCGAAGGCTCAAAAGTCCAAAATAAACTATGAAGATCATGACAATAGTAGGAATTCCCCTGATAAAGTCAGTTATTATATCGAGACTTTTTTTGAGCTTATGGGAGCCATATATTTTTCCTATGGCAGCAACAAGCCCTGCAAACCAACCTATGGCAAGAGCCATAAGCATGATCCTGAAGGACACAACAAGTCCCATCGAAAGCTTATCCAGATTTTTAAATATAAAACCTGCATCAAAGGTTTCAGTCATCTTTATTTGCCCACTGTAAAAAGATCATAGCCAAAATTGTCAACAGATATCTTGGAGAGTGTTCCGTCATCCAAGAGTTTTTTCAAAGCCTCATTCACGGCTTCATTGAGCTCAGCCTCATCCTTATTTATTATGGGGTATGTAGGCACCACAAGGACAGGATCCGAAACCTTAAGTCCCTTGACATTCTCCTCCGGTTGGAGATTAAACACCGTTATAAGATCAACTGCATAGTCGTAGTTACCATCCTGAATGCTTGCAAACAAAGTTCCATAGTTGGGCTCAGAAATGGTATCATACTCAACCTTGGCATCCGGATGCTCCTCGTTGTACTTATCAACCACAAGCCTTATACCACTGGATGCCAGAAGAGGGTATACTTTTTTTCCTTCAGCTACAGCCGTTGAAAAGTCACCAATATTGTCATCTTCTCTCTGGATAAAGCCCACCGGTGTATATCCCATAAAGTTCTCCGGCATAAGATATATCTCCAGTCTCTGGTCAGTCTTAAAAAGAGAGTTGATACCAATCTGATAGGTTCCGGTCTGAACTCCGACGTTCATGGTCTCTTTGTCAGCTATTTCAAAGACAAAGTTGTACTGTGGAAGCAGCTCATCCACTTTCTTCATGACGTCCACATCGTAGCCGGCTGCATTTCCATCATCATCTGCATAGGTGATGGGATAATATCCGGGTGCCAGAGCAACAACTATTTCCCTTTCATCACTACTCCCTTTAGCCGCTCCGCAGCCACCGGCTGCAAGTACTAGAATTGCCCCCATTATCATATAGCTTATTCTTTTCAATTCTTTCATCTTTATTTTGCCTCGTTTTCCAGGTTAGTAATAAACTCCTGATATATCGCTCCATCCTTTATGGCGGGATTATAGCTTATCCTGATGAACATGTTCCCCTCTTCCTCAAGGAAATATGCATTGACTCCAAATGCGTCAAACTCCTTCTCACTAAGTTCGCAGACCAGCTTTCCGCCCGTGTAGTCAGGGAACACTTCTGAAACAAGTATCGGCATGTTTACAGGATCTTTCACCTCTCCAAAGATATCCATCCACAGCTCTTCCGGAGCTATGCAGCGATGGTTCTCAGCTTCATAAAGCCCTTCCATAAAGCTCTGTATACTCTGTCCCTTATTTATTACTACAGGCATTCTTCCGCTTAATTCTCCTACCACCTTGTCCATTCCAGTAACAGGGATATTCCTGCCTGAAGATGTGATGTAAAATACCATGCGGTCTTTTTCAAAGGTGTCAATTAGGGCATTTGCATACCTGTACAGAATATATACAAAAGGCGTTATCCCCTTTAAGTCTTTAGTTCTGCCCATGGGCACCATCTTGATAATATTTCCCGTCATGCTCATTTGTGGCATTCCTTCTAAGTCAGGCATAGGAGGCATCGCAGGCATATCATCCATAGGTGGCATATCGGGCATCGTTGGTATATTATCCATAGGTGGCATAGGAGGCATTCCGGAAGGCACATCCATCGTGGGAGCAGTAAAGGCATAATCGGCGTCCTTAACGTAGTTCTTGAAAAACTCCATGGCCTGCTTCCTGTTTTCTTCATCTTTCATCCACTTAAGATACTCAAAATATGCATCCTCCTCATCCGGAAGTGTATCCTCTAAAAGCTCGCATTTTAGTACCTGCTGACTCATTCCGTCTGATATCACATGGGATATCTTTATGTGCATTGCACATCTGTTTTCATCAAGCTTAAAGCAAGCAAAGCTGGATTCTCTCTTGCCTTCCTTTTCATCAAGCTCCTTAAGCGTCACATTTTCATATTCTGCAATGCGCTCTTTTATCTCCTCTTCTGAAGCTCCTGTAATATCGAAGAAGCTCACATGGGGGTAAGCTTTTCCAAACTCCTGAATATACTGTCCTGGCCATGCTTCAACAAACTGACTGGTAAGGACCGGATGTCTTTTTGTTAAAAGAGCTATCCTCTCCTCAAAGCTCTCCTTTGAATAAGCTACTGCCCCGATGAAGCTCTGCTTTATCCACATAGCCATAAAATCATTTCCTGACTTCTCTGCTCCTATCAGGAACGTAAGGTATCCGTCGGTCACAGGAATGCTTTCATAAGAAGCTTTCGCGGATGCAGCCCTTGTTTCTTCTTTGCTGTTTATTCGAAGCGCCAGATCATGAAGCGTTTCGGACAGGATAATGTCTTTTAAACTAACCGAAAGATTCCTATCATTAAGCTCTCCGATAAGGGTAAGACCCATCAATGAATCTATGCCAAGCTCCATGCAGCTTGCATTCATGGAAACAGATGTGCCTAAAAGCTTGCCAAGTATCTCAGAAAGAACCCTCTCGTTATCTGTAAGACTTTCGGCAACCTCCGCATCCGCCTCGCTCTGGGGCTTGAAAGCTGTAGCAAAAGTATCATCAAACAACTCTGTTAGCTTTGTGTAATCCACCTTGTCGTGTTCATTTAAGGGGATTTCCTCAAGGTACATAAAGGAATGAGGCAGCATATAAAACGGAATTACATGGGACATCTCCTGGCGGAGGTCTTTTACCTCAAGTTCCTCTTCTGCAGTGTAAAATGCCGCGATACGATTAAAGGCTTTGGAGTAAACCACAGCTGCACCGGTAACTTTTTCGCATCCTTTAAGCACCTCGCTGATCTCATCCAGCTCTATCCTAAGGCCGTTGTATTTAATCATTCTGTCATTTCTTCCGAGAATTGAGATAGTACCGTCCTTATCTACAACGGCAATATCTCCTGTAGGGAAATAGCTGACACCGTCTGCAACAACTTCCTTTTTTACACTCGGGCCGGAATATTTTTTGAATATTCTTTCATCCTGTACACATAGTTCTCCCTCTCCATCGGTTACTTTTTCATCTTTAATAATCTTAAAGGGAGCACACACCGTGCACTTGCCATTTCTTATATCTCTGATAAATACAAGACCGCACTCAGTGGAACCGTAAACATCAAGTATTGAAATCCCATCAGAATACTCCTTCTTTACCTCATCTTCCAGCTCTTTTGGAAGCTTTTCTCCTGCAAAAATAAGAACCCCGCATTTATCAATGCTCTTTCTTACTTCATCAGCTTCCGCCATAGCTCTGTATCTGGAAGGAGTCATGAAAATAGAAATCTTTTCGTCTGCCTCAAGAGCTTTTGAAAGAGCCTTCACAGAATTCATCTCATCCTCTGACATAAGCCTCATGGCTTTATTTCTCAGCATGCAATAGCCATATTCAAAGATCATAAAAGAAATAAAAGTAAAATCGGTAAGCGCAACTACCTTCTCTACCTCTGCCACCATAGGAGCACACTCATATTTCAGATCTCCGGCAACTTTCAATATGGATTCCTGTGTATGGATAACTCCTTTGGGCACACCTGTAGAACCGGAAGTATATAGAATAAATGCTTCATTTTCAGGATCTGACATTTTTACTTTGGAAATGTCAAAAGAAATCTTCGCCCCAATAATTTCTTTATACTTATCATCAGTGATAACAAGAGTGGGCTTAAGATCATCTAAAATGTATTCATATCTGTTCTTAGGCATGTCTATAGGCAGGATAACAACTGTTGCCCCGGACATAAATGTTCCTGAAAGGGCAGCCATAAATCCAATATCCCTTGACATCTGAAGGACCACTCTTTTCCCAGGTCCGAGACCTGAATCCAACAGATACGCAGCCACCAGATAGCTTTTTTCTTTCAGTTCCTTTGCACTACATGTTTTAAAAGCAGTAATAATCTCAAAACCTTTGCTGTTTAACACTTCCTGCTGAATTGTTTTAATCATCTCTTCATCTTTCCTGTACTGGTTCTTGTCAGTTCATCAACAAAGAGGAATTTTCCAATCTGTTTATGCACCGGATTATTCCTGTTGAAGTTCTTTATAAAACTGCTTATATTCTCTTTTGTTTCGTCATTATTTTCAGATGGAACTATCTTTACAGAAAGCACATCATTATCAGCATATACAAGGCATTCTCTTATGTAGGTGCATGTATAAAGCTCTTTTTCCATCTGCTCAGGGATTATGTTCTCTCCATTGGACAATATGATGACATTCTTACTTCTTCCTACAATGTGAAGAAATCCTTCATCGTCAATCATCCCCAGATCACCTGTGTGATAGAAACCATTTATCAGACATTCGCCGGTAGCTTCCGGATCCTTATAATACCCCTTAAATACTGCATTTCCCCCCAGGAGTATCTCGCCATAATCACAGCCTTCGATCTTCTCAATGACTACATCCAATCCATCAATACACTTTCCCACAGTGCCCTTTTGTATCAGAAGAGTATCACCTTTCGGAACAGCAACAGAAACCGGGCCTCCTACTTCAGTCATTCCATAATCGCTGACTACGCTTATGTCATATTTTGCGAATTCATCAACAAGCCGAACTTCCAAGGCCGCTCCGCTTGTTCTGATGTTTCTTAAGTTTCCTCCCAAAAGAGCTCTTCCTTCCTCTTTGGGTTTGTCTTTTATCAGCTGATAAAGCCACTGGGCTGTAGCCGGTACCATTCTGATACATTTAGGTCTTGCATATTCAAGCTCTTTTAGCTGGAAGGCAAATCCCTGGCTTATATACATCGACTTTCCCATGTACCAGTTTCCGATGGCATCGCTAATGCCAAGAATATGGAACAAAGGTGCAACGATAAATCCCCGATCCATTACTTCATCGTAATCCTTGACCACATACCACTCTGTGAAAAGACCTATCTGAGTCAGCATGACAAGCTTCATCCTGCCACCTGTTCCGGAACTGAAGATCATAAGGCTCACATGGTCATCTTCAATAACCTCATTCTCCAGATCAAAGCTTTCTGAGTTTTCTGCCGCTTCCATGAGCTCCTTCATATCGTAGGCGGTACTTTGAGGGCACTCTTTCTTCAGAGAATCAGCGATATTCCTGTCATCGCATATAATGAACTCTGCATCAGCAAAAGAGATCCTCTCTGCCATCTCTTTTAATGGCAAAGAAGGATCGATCGGTACAAGGGAAATATTAGAAGTCAGAGCTGCGAAAAGGATCCTGGTATATTCGGTACTGTTTTTTCCTATCAGTGCAACGTTTTTCTTATAAAAGCCATGATCATACATATATCCCACAAGGCGTTTTGTCGTATCCCACAGCTGTCCAAAAGTCATTGAAAACCTGCCAAAATCAGCTTCATAAGCTGTTCTTTCGGCATATTTTTCACAGCATTTTTCCAACATTTTTTTGATGGTGTAAGCCTTGTCAGGTTTGATCATACTTTATCCTCCTCTAACCCCCAATTTACTTATTCTTTCTTGCTTCAAGATCTGCATTTATCTCAGGAATATCTTTGTCCAGTGTATAGAAAAATGCCAGCACAAGAGTGAGAGCATGAACCCGGCAGGTATAAAGGACAATGTAGTCAGCACGGTTCCGATCATTATGGTAATGATATTGGTGCCACCCACAAGTCTGACCAAAGCTCCCAGAATACAGCAAACAGATGCAAGGCGAAGAAGATTTCCGCTTCCAAGCTTCTTTGACAACTTCGGATACTGAGCCTTAAGTAAACAGACTCTGAAGTATTGAGAAATGTTGCGCCTACTGAATTGATGAGCGCATACATAATAAACACATATATTATCTTTCCCGTTAATCCCATTTCAGGAGTTGAGAAAAGAAATACTGTGAAGAACCAGCAAAAGACGATAAATATCTCGTAGGGTCTGGCTTTTCCGATCCGTATATGGGTTTTATCAATGATATACCCGGCTACCAGATCTGTAAGGCCATCAAAAACCTTTGAAACAAGAAGAAGAATTTCTTCCCCGCCTTTCCATTATGACTGCCAGCTTAAGCGCTAGCCCCTCATGATCTGCCAAAATGCTCTCGAAGATTTCTTTTGGAATGTACAATACTGTTGTGTTGTTTTCTTCTACTGTTGCAGTTGTTCCTGTCTTTTCACCGGTCAGAGCCGTACAGGTCAAAATGCCTTGTCCAGACAGTGTACCTGCCGTTTTCTGCCAGCCATTTTCATCCCTGCTGCTCATCTGTACCTTTCCAAATATGAGAAGCGGAACACTGTCAAGTTCATCATCAGGATTAAAGAGCATATTTCCTGACATGTAGCCAACCATATCAGATTTCCTGGCTATCTCAAAGAGCTCCTCGTTATCCAGATCAGATAAAAGGTCATTACTTTTCATAGCC
>DFGZ01000039.1 GCA_002371295.1 Oribacterium sp. UBA3737
AGAGTATATAAGGACGCTTTAATGGAAAATACACATTTTACAGAAGAGATCCTGCCCGGAATCTATAGGGTCGATCTTTCAGATACTACCGTAGAGCAGGGTGTAAGCAATATTCACATATTTATCATCAAGGGACGAGATGATGTAAACAGCGGCAGAAGCCTCATGATAGACACCGGCTTCCGCAATGATGCCTGCCTTCAGAAGCTTATGTCATCCCTTGAGGAACTAAAGATCCGGCCTGATACCCTTGACATCTTTCTGACTCACAGGCACCATGACCACTGCGGTCTCGCAGGAGCTTTTTCGGAAAAGGGTGCCCGTCTTTTCATGAATCCAACTGAGGAGAGGCATCCCTATGACTGCCTTGCCTACAGAGTCTCCCGAGAGTCTCTTGATGCTCAGAAAAAGGTTCTCCATTCCGTGGGCATCACTCCGGAACGGACACCTCAGATATGGAAGACCTTTATGGAAATATCCGACAGGGTACAGCACCACGGTGAATGGGTACTTGCCATCTGGGGATTTCCTTACACAGAAATTCACGAAGGGGACAGATTCTGCTACGGCGATTATAAATTTGAAGCCACACTCCTTAAGGGACACACCTATGGTCAGATGGGGCTTATGGAGCATAAAAAGAAGATTTTCTTCACCGCCGATCAGATAATACATGACATATCCCCCATAGTGGCAACCACCTACCCGGATGAAGGTCTGCTGCTCAGCTTCTTTGATTCACTCCGCTATGTAAAGGAGCATTGCTCTCAATGGACGGTGATTCCTTCCCATGGAGAGATTCTGTCCGATGTCCAAAGAGACGTTGATAAAACTGTTTTCAGTTATCTTAACAAGGCAACAGTGGTAAGGGACATTTTGAAGGCAAAAGCCCTGAGAACAAAAGAAGTATCAGCCTATGATCCTGACGCAACATCGGAAATGACCATTCAGGAAGTTGCCGAGATAATATATAATGTGAAGCACATACCTGAAAACGAAGGTGAATTTTTCAACTACAAGATGTTCATGACTAAAACATACAGCCTTCTCGAATATCTCTATGATCTTGGTTTCATCAGAAGAGAAGAACGGGATGGTACATTCTATTGGAGTTACACTAACTGATTTATGGCACAGAACAATATCATAACTATCGAACATTTATCCAAGGTCTACACAGAAAGAAAGATCTTTGAGGATACGGATTTTTCCATGCTGGAGGGCGAGAAGGTCGCACTCATAGGCATTAACGGAACAGGAAAGTCCACGCTTCTCAGAATAGTGGCGGGACTTCTGGAACCTGACGAGGGAAGCATTGCCAAGCGCAGGAATCTGGCAGTACGTTTTCTTTCCCAGACTCCCGAATTCGATCCCGAAGATACTATTATAGAAGCTATAATCCACGATAACGAAGGGCAGCAGCATGTGTGGGATCTGGAAACAGAGGCAAAAAAGTTCCTGTCAAAGCTTGGGGAAGATGACTTCACCAAGAAGATAAAGCACCTTTCCGGCGGACAGAAAAAGAGAGTAGCTCTTGCCAGCACACTGCTTTCCACTGCGGATCTTCTCATACTGGACGAGCCTACAAACCATCTGGACGGAGAGATGTCGGAGTGGCTGGAGGGATATCTCAAAGGCTTCCGCGGCTCACTTCTCATGGTTACCCATGACAGATATTTTCTTGATTCCGTTTGCGACCGCATCGTGGAGCTGGATCAGGGAAAGCTTTACAGCTACAAGGCAAATTACGCAGGATATCTGGAGCTCAAGGCTGAACGAATGGATATCGCGAGAGCTCAGGAACGGACCAGACAGAACATCCTCAGGAACGAGCTAAAATGGGTCATGCGCGGCGCCAAAGCCCGTACCACCAAGCAGAAGGGACGTCTCCAGAGATACGAAAAGCTGTCCCAGATGCACGGTCCTACCGAGGAAGAAGAGCTTAAGTTAAGTTCCGTAAAGACACGTCTCGGAAAATCCACCATCGAGATTGATGATGTGAGCAAGGCTTATGATGAGAAAACCCTGATACAGAATTTCAGCTACAATTTCCTGCGAAATGACCGTGTGGGCATCATCGGTCAGAACGGTGCAGGAAAGTCCACCCTCATCAAGATGATAACCGGATGGGAGAAGCCTGACAGCGGAGAGATCCGCATCGGTCAGACTGTCCGCATCGGATATTTCTCCCAGGAGAACGAGGAGCTTGACGGAAACCAGCGGGTGATCGATGCCATGACTTCCATCGCGGAATACGTTCATACTACCGACGGTCTGGTCAGTGCCAGCAATATGCTTGACAAGTTCCTGTTCCCGCCTTCACAGCAGTTCATGAAGGTCGAAAAGCTAAGCGGAGGTGAGAAAAGAAGACTATACCTGCTTCGTGTGCTTATGTCAGCGCCCAATGTTCTCATTCTGGACGAGCCCACAAACGATCTGGACATTCGCACCATGACCATACTTGAGAATTATCTGGACCATTTTGACGGAATCGTTATTGCCGTTTCCCATGACAGATATTTCCTTGACAGGGTTGTGAACCGTATCTTCTCCTTTGAGGGTAACGGTGTCATATCCCAGTATGAGGGCGGTTATACTGACTATCAGGTAGAATACCTTCGCAGACATCCAAATCTGGACAGTGTTTTTGCAAATGCAGGCTCCATCTCAGGAGTGGGCAAAGCCGGAACTTCATCCGGAAGCTCTGATGCTTCAGCACTTACTGCTGAATCAGATGGAAAAGCCGGCACAGTTAAAAATTCAGAGCTCACAAGACGTGACCACAGTCGAAAGAATCTCCGCATGAGCTACAAGGAAGCAAGAGAATGGGAGACCATAGAGTCGGATATCGAAACGGCAGAAAACAAAATCGCCGATATCGATGCGTCAATCCTCAAGTACTCCAATGATTTTATAAAACTAAACGAGCTCACAAAAGAAAAGGAGGAACTTGAAGCATTCCTTACGGAAAAGATGGAACGCTGGGAATACCTCTCAGACCTGAATGAACGTATACTTGCCCAGGGAAAGTAATTATCCGAAGCCGGAGGGCATCTGAAATATGTTGAGCGCGGACGTGAAAAATATAATCCGTTCACAGGCTCCCCGTTTTTATCAGATACCACCGGTTCCGGATATCAATCACATCCAGTCTGAACCATTACATCCGAAGACATCATGTAAAAAACCTCTTGACGCACCCCGGATGATTTGCTATTATTATGAAGCTTTATGACGAGGTGTGATAATTGGTAGTCGGCCAGCCTGGAAAGTTGGTGCCCGTTTTACGGGTTGTGAGTTCGAGTCTCATCCTCGTCGCTCGAGAAACCGGTTCAAAAGAACCGGTTTTTTTGTTATAATTAAAAAGAATTTAAAGAAGGAGGGTCTACGTTATGCTTGAGCTTCTCAAACTCCGTATGGATGGCTTCGGCCTCGGAGAGAGTTCCATAAACATTTGGACTCAGAACGGCAGATTACGTTATTCATACGACCGTTCACCACTTGATACAGATCCAAGTATCATCGTAAAAGTTCCCAAACGCATAGCAGATGACTTTCTCTCTAAACTTCAGGATATTCATGTATATCGCTGGAAAGATCATTACGAAAAAGAACCGGCGGAAACAGGAAAACGTTTTTCTCATATGAAAGCTCATTGGGGCCTTATATACAAGGAAGTAGGTGGAGAAACCCTTTCCTTCAGCGGCAATGATGCTTATCCGAAAAACTGGAAAACCTTCATGGATCTCATTAACAATCTCGTAAATGAATCCCAGGCTCTGCATCTCAACGGTCTCTCACACATGGACATAGAATTCCATGATACACATTTTTTAGAGGGATATGATGCCATTAGCCAAAGGCCTGTCAAAAAAGCTGTACCTTACAAGGAAATCCTTTCCCTTGACCGTAAAGAAGGCATGCTCCGTTATGTGCAGTTTCCGAATGATCACACTTCAGTAAAACATGAATACAGTGTACCTGAAATCATCGATTATCTATTGGGTAACTGCGAGAGATATTTTAACGATTTTGCAAAGCAGCCTTATGTGAACGCAAATAACCGTCAGGCTTCCATTTCCGTAAATTTGTTCTATCGAAGCGGAAAACGCGTTAATTTTTCAAGAAGCTATGACCGTTCCGGCATACCCGGAGACTGGCGTGAGCTTCTGGATGATCTCCATGATACCATGGCGTTCTTTGGTCTTTACGGACCTCTCTTTGACGAGAACCTTTATAAGCATGGTGTGAAGAACGGGGAGTTCATCTACTTATTTGTATCGGATACCCGGGGCAGAAACCATTATTTCCGTACTCTTGATGACACTCTCAATGTCGGAGACCTGGTCATCATTCCGGACCGGACTGTTGCACGTAAAAAAATCGCCATGATTTCCGAAATCGTATATTGCACAGCGGATAATGTACCCAAGCCTCTCAATGAGACCGGATTTATCGTTGGCAGATACCGTCCTCACGAATCCTTCGGACTTAACCGTGAAGACGATGACTTTGATCCATATGATGATTTAGATGACGATGATTTCTAAATTGATTATGCGCCACTCTACGCACGATGTGCGCGGTGGCGCTATAAGTGAGTGGCAAGTACCCTATTCCTTCATATCAATTTCTGTGAAGGAATGAACACTTCCTTCACAGAAATACTTGCAGGGGCCAGGCGCCCCGGTTTACAGGAGAAATCTCGTGATAATTTTAGTTGATTTTGA
>DFGZ01000265.1 GCA_002371295.1 Oribacterium sp. UBA3737
TCCTGTCTTGCCTGCTGCTCTGTTTTCTCCATATTACACTCCATCCGGGAACTGATTCCCTATAATTGTTTAGCAAGAATACCGGCCTCACGGTATCCTGCAGGTCTTAATTAAATGTTTTATCCCTCCGGATTTGTCCGGAATCATCCGCCTGATTACAGGCTAAGGACTGTCAGTCTGTCCGTCTATCCGAAAAGTTTCTTTGATAGTCTCATGACCGGTCTTTCCACAGTCATTTCAAGTATCAGAGAAAGTAACAGACTTATGATAAGGGCCATCAGACTTTTCAGCTTCTGATTTTCTATGAATAATCCTAAATGCTGTATCACTATATAGTGAACAAGATATAAAGAATAGCTTATTTTTCCGAAAAAAGGAAGAATTCTGCTCTTTTCAAATAAAGGGCGTATATACCGGGACCTGTCCAGTGAAATAAGAAATATCATCCAGAGCAAGCTGATATACAGATATTTGTCCGAAAGATATCTGCTTACCGGTATTCCGAAGATCACATATCTTATTCCGGGAACCATAAGGAAAAATCCAAAAAGTATCAAAGCCGCAGCCCCATCATAGATACAGGACCCGGATCCTTTTTTATGCTGAGGATTCGTTGCACCGTTTATGCTCTCATGTTCATTACATATTAAATAGTTAAGAAGCCCTCCGGACAGAAGAACCGGAAGGTACCACCCCAGCCGAATACTGTTCTCAGGACAGTTCTTATAGAAAAAAATAAATGAACACACAAGGGACAGTAATAAAAGCATGAAGACTCTGTATTCCTTTTTCTTAAGCACAGAAAAGGCCGCTGCTATCAGAGGAGTCACCAGATAGAACTTCATCTCCACAGGAAGCGTCCAGAAATGCCCCCTACCTTCCACAAGAAGAAAATTCTTAAGGGCTTCCGGAACATCCAGATATCCTATCAAGACGCTCACCGCAAGGACCGCAGTAAATGCCGGATAGATGCGGATTATTCTTTTGAGATAAAATCCAAGGTAAAGGAGCACCTTCTGTTTAAGTCCCGGGTATGAGCCCGGTTTACATCTTTCTATATCCGTGTCTGTTTTCTTTTCATCCTTAAGATACGGACGAAAAGTGAAAAACCCGGTTAGAAGAAACAAAAGCCAGACTCCTATTTTTCCGCATCCGGATACAGCATCATGATACCTCGGAACCGCCTGTATGATATGAACTGTCAGCACTATGAGAATAGCCAGACCCCTTACGGAATCAAGCCAGACCAAACGCTTGGGCTTTGTTTTTTCCATCATATTTCTCCCTGGCTTTTATATTAATCTGTACCGGAAACAGCTGTCAGATCATTTGTACAGAAATCATCACTCTGAAAGAAATGACTCTATCTGATTTCTTGTAAACTGAAGCATATCCTCTTTATCATGCCATGCTCTGTACCACTTTACAGTCTCCTCGACCGCATCATCCACATGCCATACCGGCTCCCATCCGAATTTCTCCTTGAGCTTTGTGGTATCGAGCTTCAGGAAGGCAGCCTCGTGAGGAGCATTTAACTCAGCCTCACTATGCCACTTTGCACCATCTCCCCAGAAGGCTGTAAATTTATCTGCAAGCTCACCTGTTGTTATGGCATCTTCCTCGTCCGGTCCCACATTGTAGCAGTCTGACAGCTCCGGATCCGAAACCTGCTTCATGGCAATGAGAAGATACACGTACAGCGGCTCCAGCACATGCTGATATGGTCTCGTGCTGTAAGGATTTCTCACATGGATCATCTTTCCCTCCACAGTATCCCTGACACAGTCCGGAATGATACGGTCCTTTGCAAAATCTCCGCCTCCTATGACATTACCGGCTCTTGCTGTGGAAATACGGGTTCCGTTTTCATCAGCAAAAAATGATTTTTTGTAGCTGTGAGTCACCAGCTCGGAACAGGACTTTGAATTGCTGTAGGGATCATATCCATCCAGTTTTTCATCCTCTCTGAAGGCATGGTTCTCGAGATCATTGTTCTCATAGACCTTATCTGTGGTGACATTCAGGCATGAAATCACTTTCTTATCATGACTCAGGTTATAGCTTCTTATGCACTCAAGAAGATTCACCGTTCCCATAACGTTGGTCTCATAGGTCTCTCGCGGGAACTCATACGATGTCCTGACTATAGGCTGTGCCGCAAGGTGAAGCACCACCTGAGGCTTTACTTCATCAAAAAAACTCTTCAGATGTTCAAAATCCCTGACATCCCCAATTTCAGAATGTATCATCTCATTCAAGCCGATAATTTCAAAAACAGAGGGCTCTGTAGGTGCCTCCAGTGAATAACCGTAGACCTCTGCACCAAGGATCTTCAGCATAAGGGAAAGCCAGCTTCCCTTGAAGCCTGTGTGCCCTGTCACAAGGACTCTTTTTCCGCTATAGAACTCTTTAAGATCAGTTAATTTTGACATTTCCTTTTCCTTTATAAACTGTAATCCTCCGGATTCATGCGAACTTTATCCTCGATCCCGGGGGAGGTAATCCAATATCTTTCCCTGTCAGCTCCAGCGCTTCCATGGTGCTCTGTTTTCTTCCCACAGTGTTTCCAAGAGCTTCTTTTCTCTCTGGGTATCCATGCACTGCCAGAATCCGGGGTGATAGAAGCTCATAAGCTGTCCGTCTGCCGCAAGCTTATGCATGGGCTCCTGCTCCAGTATGCATTTATCCCCTGAAAGATAATCAAAGACAGCCGGCTCAAAAATCATGAAGCCTCCGTTTATGATGGCACCATCCTCATCCTGCTTCTCTCTGAAGGACTTTATACAGTTGTTTCCGTCTATATCCAGAACACCCTTTTGCTGAGCAAGTGAGACTGTGGTTATGGTGGCTATCTTTCCATGGGACTTATGGAATTCAACAAGGGAGGATAGGTCAACATCGGAAACACCGTCGCCGTAGGTAAGCATGAAGGGTTCGTCCCCCACATATTTCTGCACTCTCTTTATACGTCCTCCGGTCATGGTATTGAGACCTGTATCCACTATCGTGACCTTCCAGGGCTCATTCATGTTGTTATGCACTTCCATCTGGTTGTTGCTTAAATCAAAGGTCACATCCGAATTATGAAGGAAGTAATTTGCAAAGAACTCCTTTATTACATACTGCTTGTAACCTGCAAGTATGATGAAATCGTTGTATCCATAGCTGGAATAGTATTTCATGATATGCCAGAGTATAGGCATCTCACCTACCTCAATCATTGGCTTTGGCTTAAGATGTGACTCTTCTGAAATACGTGTTCCGAATCCACCTGCTAAAATCAATACTTTCATTTATATCCACCCTTTATCTTCTGTAAATGTTGAGTCCATTTTCTTTAAGTACCTTAAATGCTGATCTGACCTTTCCGGCACCATGATTATACTCAAAAATCCCGTTCAGTTCATCATCAGTATAATCCTCCAAATGAAAAGCCGTATCCTTCATGGAGCTGAAATAGATCTTCCGGTAAGGAGCATTTTGAAGCTCTCCTTTAGTGGTAATGAAGCTGCCGGCCATAAAGATACAGGTAATAATGACCGGTATCAGAAAAGCTCCTATAAAACAGCCATTCTTCTGTCTCTTCCTGCCATTACTTTTTTCTATATGGAAGTTTCTTATAACTATACCGTAAATTATCAGTATCCCGAAAGCTCCCGGAAGATATTGTAATGAGTATCTGCTCTGCCATGCATAGGTCTCCACCAGATAGAGGTATCTGGAACAGAAAACCAGCAGATGGCTCACTATTCCGCTTATGATGAGCAGAAGCGGAAACATTGTCCTCCGATAAATTCCCTTTGTGAAGTACAGTGCGAGGGCATAGCCATAGCAGAGTATCACAAGGGCTCCTGTCATGTAGATCACTCCATAGCCTGTCTTTCCTGCATTAAGCAGGGCTTCCCATCTGTCTCCCCCAAGCACTTCTGAGGCAAAACCATTTAGGATAAAGTGTACCGTAAAGCCTGTTTTCCCTGTAAGGACCTCCATGAGGGTGAGCTGTTCTTTTACATTGTGCTCATACTCTGCAGTGCTGTTGCTTATAAGGAACAGTATCATGGGGATGGCGCTTGAAAGTATATAAAGCGCTATGCGTTTTCCCGGAACATTCCTGTTCTTTATGAATCCCATGTACATGAAAGCTGCTATAAGGCTGAGACAATACTGTACGATATATGGGCCCGCCACAAGAAGGGCAGCATAAGGAAGAATGACCAGTTTTACCTCATCCCCCGGCTTCTTCGTACCATTGAAGGCTCTTTCAAGTACCAGATAGTTATAGAAGAAAAGTCCGTAACTGATGAAGTGCGGATATCCGGAACCGTTTATCAGAAGCTCCCATTTGTTGAGGCTGAAGCCGGCGAACATAAGAGCCGCAACGGACAGTACAGATAATCGTACTCTTTTTGTATATAAGAAGAGAACCGTCATCATGAAAAAGATACCCAGAAGTCCGAGCACACGGTCAAAATCAACGGAATACCCGAATAGCCTGACATTGATCCATCTCAGTGGATAGGTTATGGGTATACGGGTAAGTATATCGGAAACAAAAAAGCTGTCCGGTGAAAGCGTATCAGGAAGATAGCTGTTTATGAGCCTTATATAGTCAGAATAAACTACGTCTTCCGAGGCTGTTTTAATGTAGAAAAAAAGGAAGACCGTGCCTAAAACAGGACAGACCATCAAATAATCCCATATTCTTTTTTCAATGTGCATTCTGTCCTTTTTTATTCCGGTTTCCATCATTTATCTTTCCTTTTCACTTACGGCACTCCAGTCTGCCTTTCCGAATACCTGATCCGTTATATCTATATATCCTCTTCTGTCGGAGGTCTCCAGCAGAACCACGGAATTTTCATAAACCGCATCCTCCGGAAGTTCCGATATATCATTTATATAATGAAGCTCAGAGCCCTGACCTGTTTTTTCGGGATCATAGGGCTTATAAAAATACTCTCCGTAAAAATCCGTCATTCCGAAGCTGTTGTAGAAAATATATGTCTGCCTGCCACCAAGGAAATCCTTGTATTTTCCTATGGTCTCATCTGCAAGGGAATTTACTCTGCAAAGCTCTGTCATAAAGAAAATATTCCGGAAATTACTTCTGTAAAGCTGTTCAACCGGAACCATAAGACAGCAGTAAAGGAAGAATAACAGAGCAAAAACTGTGGTCGCGCCCCGGGCACCGGTGCTTCTTACAGTTCCCTTCGCCATCTTCCCGACGGAGCTTATCTCCAGTTTTCCAAACATATAACATATGTAGAGGAGCGCTGCAGTGTAGCTCACATACACCCATCTTATTTCCAATCTTATGGTTATAGAACTACAGCCTATACATAGGGCTATAAATGCTATAAACAACAGATTCTGGAATATCTCGGTCATATCCACAGAACGTTTCCTTATCCCGGAAACATATATACAAAGCATGGAAACAATCACCGCCCAGCTCATATATACAGAGATATGAAGCCACAATGGGGTTTCCGACCAGGTTATTCCGTTAAGATAGCTTTCTCCCACATTTACACCGAATATGTACTGCACCTGCTGTACGGAATACATCAAAGCCTGTCCTATGCTAAAGGTATCAGTAACATCTGTACCCGCAGTACCTGCCGGCATGGCCTGTCCCGCCACGAGTACGCGTACCCCGAAGAAGAACAGAAGCTCGGCAACCGGGATCATCAGCTTAAATAGACACCCGCCTTTTTTCCCCTCCGCCTTGCACTTCACAGCTCTTAGTATAAGTACAAGACAGAACAGCGGGAACAGGGCAATGTATCTCTCATGGGTGAACATCACCAGGAAATAAACAAAGCAGGCACCGTAATAGTATCGGCTTTCTCCGTATTCGCTGAAACTGTATAGAAGCCGGAGAACTGTTATGGCAAGGAGAAGTCCCAGGGATTCCAGAAGTCCCAGCACCTGTCCTATCTGGTAAGCAGCAAAATGGGACCCAAGATACATGGCGGCAGCTAAAAAGGATATCATCTCTGCGGAAAAGGTCCCGCCGGAGCCTCTTTCCCTTAACCTTGTGAGATCAAGTGCAAAAAAGTAAACCGCAAAGGAGATGAAAATATTGAAAACAGTATTGAAGGCAGCATAGTAGTTCACATGCCGCCCCACTATCATGAATTCAAGATAGCTCATTGCCCAATAGAAAGGTCTGAAGTTTCCCTTGGTGCTTTCCGGAAAAGTGAACTTCCAAAAGCCTTCCTCTCCGTAGAAGGACCAGAGGTAAAGATCATCACCGTAAAGTCCCCTTATCTGAATATTTCGATTTACAAAAAAACCAATTAAAATAAGTGCAAAAAGTGCAGGAAGCACCATTCGCACTTTATCTTTAGTTACCTTTTTTATTTTCATACGCTCCATAGGCCTTTTTATAGAAATGCATGAGCAGCTTGGTCATAAACGCTGAATGCAGCTTTCCGAAGATTTCCTCTTCTTCCTTCTCTCTGTTGTTGTTCTCAATGTTTCTCATGGTCTCGGCGCCCTCATGAACGCGGTACGCCATAAGAGACTTTTCCAGACAGATGAATCTTCCCGGCTCTCCGGCAAGCCTTATGAGAGTAGCCCAGTCGATAACGAACTTATAGTCATTTCTGAAAAGCGGAACCGGGCAGTAGTTAACATTATAGGTGCAGGTCGGACAGCCTATACCGTTTCCGTATTTTAAGGCAGACATCTTGACAGACGTCCTGTCGGATATCTCATGGTTACGAAGCCTGAATCTCAGAAGCTGCTTCACCTTTTCAGAGCTTCCGTTGATGGTATTGCCATCCCCGTCTATGGTGTCATAGTGGCAGCAGAAAACAGACATGTCCGGGAATCTCTTGTAAGCATGCAGCAGAGCCTTTGTATAATCCGGAAAATACAGATCGTCCTGATGGGCGATGGTCACGAGAGGTGCCAGCTTACTGCCCTCTTCGTAGGCAAAATTCCAGTCATTCCGGAGTCCGTGCTTTCCGTTTCTGACATAGACCGGATAACCGAACTTTGCACTGCATGCCGTTATGAATTTATTGGGTGTTGAGGTGCATATGATCACCTTACTGTCCACACTCTGGGCCTTCAGCGAGTTCAAGAGATACGGAAGGTACTTTGATTCTCCGTATGCGGCTACCGCAAAGCAATGCTTATATCCTTTCAAAACCATCCCCCTAAAACACTATAAATCAATATATCCGGATTGCTCCGGATATATGCCTTTTATCTTCTGTAATCTGTCTCAAAATCCTCACGGATCTTGTTCCATGCCCCCTCAGGTGAATAGAATTCCTTTATGAACTGAACCGCTCTGTGAGACATCCTTTCAACCTCGTAGGTGTTGTTATAAAGATTTATTACTTCCTCGGCAAAACCCTCCTCGGTATCCTGGATACGGAGAGCAGTTGCTGCCTCAGGTATACCCTCTGCACCGCAGGAGGTTGTCACTATAGCTCCGCCTGCATGGAGAGCCTCTACGACCTTACCCTTTACACCTGCACCGTAACGGAGGGGTACAACAACCACCCTGTTCTTACGGTAAAGTTCATCCAGTTCCTCGACGGATACAAATCCGAGGACATTTACATCCGGACGTTCATTTAAGGCAAGTACTTCCTCGTCAGCTTTTGATCCGGCTACATTAAGTACGATTTCCGGAATCCTTTCCCTGATCTTCGGAAGTATGTTGTTCACGAACCAGAGGAGTCCGTCTTTGTTTGGCGGATGTCCGAAGCCGCCAACGAACAGGAGACCCTGCTTGTGGGCATAATCCTCGTCAAGAACAGCCGGCTCATCATATACATAGGCAGTGATTCCCTTTACGTTGATAGTCGGGTCCTCCTTGCGTACGATCTCCGCCTCAACCTCTGAAGGGAAATAGCTGGCATCTGCCTTACGCATTACACCGTACTCAACATTGTGCCAGTACTCCGCATCCTCTCTGGTCTTCTCATCATGATCTATCTCATACTCTCGCATAAGACGAAGTGAATGCAAGTCATGGCCGAAATAGATTACCTTGATATCAGTATTGTCACAGATGTAATCGATGTACTTGGCAGCGATATGAGGTCTGTTGAGATATGCGATATTTATGAACTTCTTGTTCTTATCTATCCAGTCCCAGATTCCAGCCTGCATGGTATTTCCGTAGAGTACCTCGATTCCCATCTGCTGAAGAGCAGAAGTGTAGGGCTCCTCATGAGCAAAGTTATCACCCAGGAACTTGACCCTGTAACCAACCTTCATGAAAAGCTGCATATACTGGTAATCGAGCTTGGAGCCTGCATCCTTATCCCAGGTTGGAACATAATGATCCACCACAAGGATATACTTTGCATTCTGACCGCGCTCACGGGCTGCGAAGGGGTTAGGGCTTCCGTCATTTACCGACTGCTTCTTCAGCTCCTCCGCCCACTTTTCCTTGAACTTCTGCTGGTTTACCACCTGATAATGCTTAAGTCCCGAAGTATCCGAAGTGTCTGTACCGTTTGAAATTCCCTCAAAGTGTGTGATGACCGACTTCGGCTGGAACACAACCTTCTTTCCGTGCTTACGTACTTCGAAGGCGAGGTCTGTGTCCTCATAGTAAGCCGGAGCAAATCTCTCATCGAAACCGCCGATTTCCTTCCAGAGATCGGTACGGATCATGATGGCCGCACCGGAAATGTAGTCCACTTCCTTTACATAATTGTATTCAGGCTCATCCGGATCCTGGAGTCTGCCGTAATTCCAGCCTGAACCGTCAGACCAGATGATACCGCCCGCCTCCTGTAAACGTCCGTCAGGATATACGAGCTTTGATCCCACCATACCGATAGAGTCATCGCTCTCAATAAGCTCCACAAGAGAGTCGAGCCAGCCGTCATTAACCTTTGTGTCATTGTTGAGGAAGAAGATATACTGTCCTCTCGCAATGGATGCAGCCTGATTACAGTTCTTAAGGAAGCCCATATTCTCTGTGTTTCTGGCAATCACCAGATTATCGGCATAGAATCCGATCTCACGGGTGGCGTCTGTGGATACATCATCCGCGATGATGACCTCATAAGGAGTCTTCTCAAAATCCGTGTGCTGCTTTATGCTCACAAGACACTGATATGTGTAGTTGATCTGGTTGTAGCAGGGAATAACTATACTTACCAGAGGCTTGTCTGTTTTCTCAAATGATACCTTTCCGTACTCGCTGTAAAATGCACCTATATTGAAATCACCCCGAAGAAGATTCTTTCCTTCCTCGGTAAAGAACATAGGAAGCATCTTTATAGGATGGGCAAAGGTCTGTCCTACATAAGAAAGAAGCTTACGCTTTCTGGAACCTACAGGAAATCTTCTTGTATAGGCATCGTTGATGCTTTCGGATACCTTTCCTGTCCATCCCATGTGGGCCTTATAGTACTCTCTCTCCTTGATAAGGGTGTCAATGTCTCTCTCGTGAGTCTTTATCACCTTGGTGAGGTTGGCAACGTGCACAGATGTAAGTCTGTTGATCTCACGTTCCTTGCGCAGAGCGATCTTCTGCTCCTTTGTTTCCTGAGAGAGTATGGTCCTCTCGTTCTCGGCCACGGCAAGGTTACCCTTAAGCTCATTGAATCGATGAACCGTTACCTTGTTTTCGTAGTAGGCATTGACATTACTGTCCTGTCCGTCTCCGTGAACGAAGATCTGAAACTCCTGCTCCTTATCAAGAAGCTCCTGGCACTCAGGCTTGGTGAAGCCGAAATTACGAAGGAAGCCGAAAAGGTCATCATAAGCCATGCTGTCACGGTACTCAAGATACCAGTAATAAAGGATACGGAACTGCAGAAATCTTACTTCAACCTCCCTCGGAAGCACCCACTCACAATCGATAAGTGTTGGTCTTCCGTTCTCCATGATCACATTGTCAAAGAGACAATCGAGATTTGCAGGGTTGACAGTACCGTCTACGGCACCGATGACCATGTCTACAGACTCGGCGATTTCCTTTAAAGGAGCCACTCCGTCCTTTATCATATCCGCAAGTATCCTTCCCAGATTCTTACCCTCAAGATAAGGATATACCTGGTAGCTCAGGAGCTGGAAATCTCCGAGCGCGTGGCTTGTCTCCTCAGCCATGAGGACATCCACTGTAGGATTTGCCTTACGCTGCTCCTTTGCCTTCTCGGTGAGAGAATCGATGTGAGCATTGGCATCCGGAGTGATACCGACCTTTACAACATGACGCTTTCCCTTGTCATCTCTGTATATCTCGGTCTTTATGGCATATTCCGGTTTTCTGCTGGAATTGTACTTGATATATATCGGAAGATACTTTCTGTAGTCCTTGGCTCTGCTTCGGTGATTGCCATCCGGCTGGAAAATGTAATAGTAGGATGGTGCGAACTCCCTGAACTGGTTTTCCTTTACAAGAAGAGATATCTTCTCTGTTTCATCCTGAGGTCCCGGAAGACGTTCGTCTGTATAAAAATTCAGAGGCATCTTAAGCTCGGGAACCGGATAATACATCCATTCCTTAGACTCCGGATGCTCTTCGTGAAGAAGACTGCGAAGCTCATTTATCTTAGACCAGCGCATATAAATGACATCCGCTTCCTTTTCTCCGGATGACATACGGTCTATATCGAGGGCGTTCTGCATGCCCACCATGATACTTCCACCCTGCTTGAGCCAGGTTCCGGTTATGGAGCTGTACATGGTTCCTAGATTACCCTTGAACATCTTGAGGACTCTTTTGGTAAGAACCGGAATAATGACGTAATCATAAGCAGACTCATCAAGCCTTCTTGAGACTGTCCTTACTCTTTTTTCAAGAAGCTCTATAAATGGCGCCGTATAGTCCTTTTCGCCGAGAACCAGCACGGAAGCATCTCTTTCCATACCGGTGGTCACATCTTCAAAATAGAACCAATCGATAAGATTGGCCATATGACGTGTAAAACTCATTGTTTGTTATGCCTTTCCAGAGTCACCTGAGACTCCATATCGTATACACCGACTGTGTTTTTATTTGAAAGTACCGTAAGGGAAGCCACATCATACTTTCTGTCATATACAACGTGTTCGCCCTGTTCAAATCCGGTACAGGACATACTGAGAAGATACTCTCCTCCCTGGAGGGTCATCCTCTGGGTGAAGGTCACCACATATTCATCTCCGGCCTTTACTGGCTTGATGTCGCAGCCTTCTATCATGGTATTGGTTCCCGAGAGATCCGCTCCTCTCTTGTCCTTTATGGTAAAGGTGAAAATGGGAGCCTCAAGATCCGCGTTAAATCTTATCTTTTCCTTTATGGAGAACATCTCTCCCTTGACGATGACATTGGAGACCTTTCCTCTTTCATCTAGGATACCGAGATCCCATATAGATGCTCTTCCATCACCGTAATGCTGTACATTAGGATTAAGACTGAGCTCATCCTGCATAAGCTTCCCTGAATCAGATGAAGCTTCCATAGCCTCTGCAGGCTGCTGCTTTACCTGAACCGCTTTATCAGATACCCGGGAAACGTCCTTTGAACCATCGGTTCCGACTGCTCCGGAGCCCGACATTTCCATAGCGGCAGTTCCCACCGTATCAACTCCGAAATTCTGTCCGTCGATAAAATCACTGGCAGCCGAAATCTCTTCCCGGCGCTTTAAGTCCAGTTTGTCTTCTTCCGTGAATCTGCCCGCAAGGATCTTCTTATAGAGATCCACCATCTCTCCGGGACGCCCCTCCGATATCTTTTCACCCTTGTTGATAAGGATGACCCTGTCACAATACTTCATGACAGACCCGAGATCATGGGTAACCATAAGTATAGTGGTACCGTTCCTTCTAAGTTCGTCCATGCGGTGATAGCACTTGGCCTGGAAAAAGACATCTCCTACGGAAAGGGCCTCATCAACTATGAGGATCTCCGGATCCATGGCCACATACATGGCGAAGGCAAGTCTTACGAACATACCACTGGAGTAACTCTTTACCGGCTGGTTCACAAAGTCCCCTATGTCCGCGAAATCAAGAATCTCCTGAAGCTTTTCGTCCATCTGTTCCCTGGTGAAGCCCATCATGGTACCGTTCATGTAAACGTTCTCGATACCCGTATAGTCAGGATTGAAGCCGGCTCCCAGCTCCAGAAGGGCACATACTATACCGTTAATGTTCACCGTTCCGCCACTGGGTGTGAGAACACCTGTTATGATCTTCAGTATGGTGGACTTTCCTGAACCGTTTGTACCTATGATACCTACGGACTCTCCCTTTCCAACCTGAAAATTTATATGATTCAAAGCATAAAAATCTCGATGATAATTCTTATGGGTAACGCTTATAGCCTCCTTCAGCCTGTCAATAGGCTGATCGTAAAGTCTGTAGATCTTTGTCACATCCTTTACATCTATGACTATGTCAGAAGCACCATTAACGGAATCATCACCGGCCACTTTGTTTATATTATTTATTTCATTTTCTGTCATAAAAAAATCTCCAGATGCCATCTTGGCATTTGGAGATTATACTAACACATTTTTTTGGTATTTACTATACACTACATATGGCAGGAATACTCAGATTCTGTCATACAGGCCACAATATAAGCTTAAGCCCCCGCTCCCGGTGAGGAATAGGTATTAATATTACCTGAGCCTGTTGAGGGAAGTGTTCCCTGATAGTTCACTGACGATGCAGCTGTTCCCCCAGGGGCAGCTGCAGCCGATGAAGAGGCGGTTCCGGGAACTTTGGAAGCTGTATTACCGGAAGCTGTGCTTCCTGATGTTGAAGCTGTTCCTGATGCTGACACTGAATTTACATCAGGGGACTGGGCATTGGTAACCAGATGTCCGTCGGAAGCCACATAGCTTGAAAGCTGTGAAGAAACTCCTGTACTTCCTGATATTCTGGGTGAAACACTGTTTCCCGGCCCCACATAAGAGCCATTTGAAATACCCGATAAAGATGCCTGACTCTGATCACCGGTAGCTATCATGGGAAGCTCTGCATTGCTCAATGAACCTGACTTGTTTCCGGATGAAACTCCGTTTATCACAGTTACCGTATTGGTATTCATGTTGGCATTGGCAGCTGCGGTGTTTGCAGCAAGCTGTTCGGGAGTCAGGACATCGCTTGTGTTGACGCCGCCCCTTGCAGCCTTTGCCGCGTCCGCTGCCGCATTGGCAGCCGCTATGGCAGCATTCACATCATATGCTGCCCCTGTGTTATCCTGTGTCAATGTCAATACAGGGGCCGGTGTTCCGTCCGGCGCGGCCTGACCTGCGTAAACAGTTGTCTGTTCACCTGTAGCCGTGTTGGTCCATACTGCCATAGGTCCATATAATGTGTACTGCCAGTCTGCCATAGCCGGAATGCTCACCAGTGTTGACAAAGCCACGGCAGTGATCATAGCTTTTACAGTCTTATTTAACTTCATTTTCTTCTCCCGAAATACTTATGATACACAGCATAAGATTTGCTGTCTGAATCAATTTGATATGGTGATGTGCTTTAAAGCACATCATCATTAATCTTTTTTGAGTATAGCACAGAATAGAAAAATAAAAGCTTAAAATTAGTAGTCGGAATCCATTCGGATTCCTATGAACTGCTCAAAGCCGCGCGGCTCCTTCGATTTAAAATCGAAGGCAATGATGACAGGATACGGAATTTGCCACCCTGTTTATATCTTTAATGTCTTATTTCAATTCCAAGCTTACCAAGGTGCTGATCGATCACCATGGTATCTCCTTCCTGAACCCTGTCTTCAAGTATGCATCTTGCCACCAGTGTTTCCACATTCTTCTGAATGAAACGACGAAGAGGTCTTGCACCGAACTGAGGCTCATATCCGTAATCGGCCACATATTCCTTGGCCGCATCAGTAAGCTCTATAGAAATTTTACGGTCAGACAGACGCTTGTTTATATCCTTTATCATAAGGTCTGTAATACTGCCTATGTTGGACTTGCTCAGAGGCTTAAACATTATGATCTCATCCAGACGGTTCAGAAACTCAGGGCGGAAGGACTTAAAGAGCTCATCATGGACATTCTTTCTTGCAGCCTCCGTAATGTTGCCGTTTCCGTCTATTCCCTCAAGGAGATACTGGGCACCCAGGTTGCTGGTAAGTATGATAATGGTGTTCTTGAAGTCCACGGTCTTGCCCTGGCTGTCTGTTATACGTCCGTCATCCAGCACCTGAAGGAGGATGTTGAATACATCTGGATGGGCCTTCTCTATCTCATCGAAAAGCACAACGGAGTAGGGCTTACGTCTCACAGCCTCTGTGAGCTGTCCGCCTTCCTCATAGCCGACATATCCCGGAGCCGCGCCTATAAGTCGTGATACTGAGTATTTCTCCATGTATTCTGACATATCGATACGAACCATGGCATTTTCATCATCGAAAAGATTCTGGGCAAGGGCCTTGGCAAGCTCGGTCTTTCCGACACCGGTAGGTCCCATAAAGAGGAAGGAGCCGATCGGTCTGCCCGGATCCTTTATTCCCGCCTTGGAACGCTGGATAGCTTCCACCACCTTATCCACTGCCTCGTCCTGACCGATCAGTCTCTTATGGATCTCTTCATCAAGGTGAAGTACCTTGCTTCTCTCCGATTCATTGAGCTTTGAAACAGGTATTCCGGTCCAGCGGCTTATGATCTTTCCGATCTCTTCTTCAGTTACCGTTTCCTGCAGAAGTGACTTGTCTTCACTATGTACACTGTTCTCAACCTCTGAAAGCTTTCTCTCTATCTCCGGAAGATCCTGGTACTGAAGCTTTGAAGCCTTGTCATAATCCATCATCTGCATGGCCTTCTCAATGCCCTTTCGGATCTGATCCCTCTGTTCACGAAGCTTCTGAAGGTTCTCGGCAGAATTCTTTTCATTGTTCCACTGGGCATTCTTGGCATCAAACTCCGACTGAAGCTCCGCCATATCCTTCTCTATCTCCTGCAGACGTTC
>DFGZ01000244.1 GCA_002371295.1 Oribacterium sp. UBA3737
TCTGTTTTCAATGCCTCGTCCAGAAGTCTCTGGATGAATGTTGTCTTACCGGCTCCAAGGAAACCGGAAACGATATCTATACTTGTCATAATTACTCCTTCCGGTAATAAGAATAATCTATGTTAATGGTGATGGTCTGAACGTTGATAAGAGTCAAAATCATCATCCGTGTCAGCTGAACAAACGTGTATACAAAATTAGCACTCTGAATTCAGCATTGCTAATTATAGATTTATGAAAATTTATTGTCAACAGACGAAACTGCCATAAAATGGCTTTAAAAATGAAAATTTTGTAAAATCGGTTTTGTGCAACTGAATCAAAATAAATCTCTGACTGGTGCTCCTGTCAGCTTTAAATGTGAGGGCCGGATATTCAGTTATCCTCAAGATACTCGATAGCCTTCTCAATATCTTCAGCACTCTTTATAAGAACATCGGCTCCGGATTTTTCAAGCTCTGCCTGAGTTCTGAAACCATAAATACAGCCTATAGATCTGATGCCGGCTCTCTTTGCTGTTTCCATATCTGTGTTTGTGTCACCAACATATACGCACTCTTCTTTTTTGCATCCTATGTGACTCAGTGTATCATCCACGACACCGGTGTCCGGCTTCAAAGGATGCGTTCCGTCGTCACCTGATATGTAATCAAAGTATCCTTCTCCGAAGGCATGATCAAGAACCAGAACAGCCTCTTCCAGAGGCTTGTTTGTGATGCAGGCAACCTTCCAGCCTTTTTTCTTAAGTGCATCAAGAGACTCTCTCATTCCCGGATAGGGTTCAGCCTTAAAGGTACAGTTTTCTTTGAAAATCTCCATGTATGTCTCGAAGGCATCGTCAATCTGCTCCATGACCTCATCGGCCTGCTGATCGAGATCAAATGCCCTGTCCTCATCCTTCTCTTCCCACTTTTCAGCTTCTCTGTAGAAACGATTTGCTGTTGCTTCAACAGAACGCTCAACAAATTTATAGCTTCCCACACCGACATATTTTTTTGTCTGCTCCATGGTGATGGGATCAAAGCCGAACTTTTCCATGGTCTTGTTCATGGTATCCTGAAGACTGTAGAGTGTGTTTACAAGTGTGCCGTCCAGGTCTAAAAGAATTGCATTGAATTTCTGAGACATAGTGAAGGTCCTTTCTTATATAAGTCTGCTGCATTATAACACTAAATATCCGGCATCTAAAGAGAAATTGAAATCTTCATAAAACATTAACTTATGATTATGTGGTATTATCTTAGACTATTGAGTAGAATTAGGTGCTATTCAGTATGGATATAACACAGAAAATGCAGGGCGTGTGCCGGCTCACATCCCTTGCATTTTCTTCCGTTTCTGATCAGTCAAGTAAATTATGAACTGAATAGAACTGATTTTACTATAGTTTATTTTATGGAAGGTGACATATGGCATTTTATTACGCAGTTCAAAGAGGAAAGAAACCGGGAGTCTACAGTAACTGGAATGATTGTAAAGCACAGGTTACGGGATTTTCCGGAGCAGTATATAAGAAGTTCAGCACCCGGGCTGAGGCAGAAGCATTTGCAGGAGCAAGCGGTGGATACGGAAGTGCAGGTGGAACGAGTAAAAGCACCGGTTCGGCTGGAAGCAACAGATATGCATCATCCGGAAGCACAGGTTCATCCGGATCTGCTACATCATGGAGGAATACAGCAGGTGGCACTTCGGCTTCTGTTTCGGTTCCTCAGGGTCCACAGTTTCACTCCGTCAGTGACATCAAACCAGAGGACATAACGGCGGAATTTGCCGGTGTTGACACCGAAGCTCTCGCCTATGTTGACGGAAGCTATAATATACGATCAAAGAAGTTCGGCTACGGCGGAATCCTTATGAGAAGAGACGGAACTTTTGAGACTCTGCAGGGCTCCGGAACCGATGCTTCTCTCGCATCCATGAGAAATGTTGCAGGTGAGATCCACGGGTCCATGGCGGCCATCAGAGCAGCAGGAAAACAGGGAATCAGAAGCATCACGGTTTTCTATGACTATATGGGTATCGAAATGTGGGCTGACAACAAGTGGAAAGCCAATAAAGAAGGTACCATTGAGTACAAGGCTTTTATTTCGGAAATGAGAAACAGCATGGAAATTCGTTTCCAGAAGGTTGCTGCCCATACCGGTGTCAGATTTAATGAGCTTGTGGATAAGCTGGCGAAGGGATCTGTCGGGATACTGTGAAATCGTCAGACTATCAAGACAGACCATCAATGCCATCGATAAAGGAGATTATAATCCAACCATAGCCTTATGTAACTCCATATGTAAAGCTCTGGACAGAACTTTAGATGATTTGTTCCGGGAAGAATGATTTATAGATGAAACCGCCGCAATACCGGGAATCAGTAGGTATTGCGGCGGTATTTTTCTGTATCATGAATGAATCATCAATCAGCACTGCTCTCTCCTGATCCGGGAGTGCAAAAATTTCAGCTCTAAAGCAGCATTAAGTCCGGGAAGGGCTTCTAAGATCTCACATAAATCTGGCAGGATCTCATGGTTTCAAGGGCAGCCTCATGCTTTTCGGGAGTCACGCCGGCGCAGCATTTAGGATCTACGGAAATAGAAACTTCAGGCATTGAGGCTTTCAGGAGCAAAGCATTGGAAACAACGCATATATCTGTACAGAGACCAATGAGCTCTATCTCGATGCTTTCCTTTTCATTGATTGCCTTGAGAGTATCCGCGAGAACCGTGGAACCGAAGGTTGGCTTGTCGATAAAGGTCGCTCCTTCCACCACCTGTGCCACGCTTTTATCAAGCTGCCATCCATCCGTACCTTCTACACAGTGCATGACCGGTAGATTTTTGCCTTCCTGAGTTTCCATATAGTCAGGCTGATGGGTGTCGCGGGTGACAAAAACATCCTTAATGTTATAGGATTTGATCTTTTCCACAACAGCCGGCACGATAGCCACAGCCTCTTTTGTGCCGAGGGATCCGTCAATAAAGTCCTTTTGCATGTCCACCACAACAAGTATCTTTCTCATATAGTCCTCCCATGATTCTGATTTTATGTTGAGCTAATTCTAGTGTTTTTTCTGTTTAAAATCAATGTAAGCATTAATAAGAAAAATATATGGAATAAGAGAAAATGTCAGTTATTTCCCGTACTGTTCCAGTCTTTCTCTTATCTCAATTACTTCCTTTGGGGCAAGCTCAGGCAGTGCCTCACCGTTTTTCAGTGCTTCGGCATAGTTTTCTATCAGTGCTACTCTCTTTTCTTCGTATTCAAGCTTTTCTTCGGCCTTTTCAAGCACCACTTCTATATGCTCTCGTGGTATAACACAAACTCCGTCTGCATCTCCCACCACCAGATCACCGGGTTTGACATCAACACCTGCACATCGGATTTCTGTGTTAATGTTTCCCTCTTCCTTTCTCACCGGACCTCTGGGAAGTATCCCCAGTGAATATACAGGAAAATCAAGCTTTTTTGTTTCCTCGGAGTCCCTTGAATAACCATTTACAACTATACCGGAAAGTCCCATAGCCTTGCAGGCTCTTTCAAAAAGATCTCCGATATAGGGTCTTTCCTTATATGCTTTACCGTCTATCACCATGACATAACCTTTAAGAGATCTTGTATAGGCGGCGATATTGATGGGGAGATTGTCTCCCTCTTCAGTTTCCACAGTAAGGGCTGTACCTGCCATGAGCCGTGTAGTTCCGACAGGCTTCATCTCAGCACACATACATCCGTCCATGGGTATGGAGATCTTTGACTTCTTGACTCCGTCCAGAATCAGGGCAACACTTAATTTCTTTACCCTGTTCAGTATTTCATCAGGCAACAATGGAGCATTTTTATTAATCATGACAAAAGCCTCCTTTAGGATATGGTTATAACATGATGTGATTATCATAAATTTTTGACACTTACATCATAACATATCATTTAAAGGAGGCTCTTACAAATAAAACAAATATAATACTTTGTATATTTGTGGTTCTATTTTATGCTTGTTGAAAAGAAATATTTTCCTTTACGCCTTAGTAACAGTAATCACTATCTTTCCTGTATATGTGCCTGCCTTGATGTCGGTCTTCTTACCATCCACTGTCATCGAAAGCTTATATCCTGAAGGCGCTGTGATGGAAGCCGAATCCTCGATGGTTAGGCTTCCCAGGTAGGAATCGTGAGTTACGGTCCATACAGAGTCACCGGAGAAGGCTGCACTTATGCCGTAGTTTCCTTCTGCACCGTAGTAGTTTCCGTTAAGGCTTGTGATCTCACCCTTTGAATTTGTGTAGCTGAGACCCTCCACATCCCAGAGACCGTTAGAACCGTCTGCGAAGGAACCTGTGAAGTCAGAGTTTTTGAAGGTTACTGTGAGTGATGATGAACGGCTTCCGCTCATGCCTTCAACTACTCTTTCGATATCACCTTCATTCCAGATGATACCAGATGCGTCAGAATCCTCAAAGGTGATTACAGGCGCAGAACCTGCTTCTGATGCGATAAGGTAGTTATAATCATCACCGTTTGTATTTTCAAACTTAGAGTTTGTGAAGAGAAGGTTTTCACCGGCTGCCTCAAATTCCATTACAGAGCTTACAGTTCCGCCGTAGGCGCTGCCCACTACAAGGTATGGAATATCTGAATAGTCTGTGGTTCCTGTATATGCTCCTGCTGAGTAGTTATAGTAGGCGTTATCAAGTACAGAGTTTCTTAACTTCGTATCTTCTGTGTATGTCTCATCTGCTATCTCGCTCAATGTCTCAAGAAGCTCCTTCTTTGCTGAATCCGTTACATCGTAATTCTCGCAAAGCTGTCCTATGGTCATGCCGGCATCGCTCATCATATAGTGCATAAGCTCAGTGCTTCCGCTTGCCTTTTCCCATGCTTCCATAGCAGCCTTTGCCTTTGCGCCTGTGACATAGTTTGACATGTTCTTTGCTGCCCGGACGATAACATTATCAAAAATCGAAGTTGAATCGGTATTGATGCCTCCGCGGTTCTTGATACCCATTGTGCCCTCAAGAAGAGTGTTCTTCATCTTGTAGGTTCCGCCTGATGCGATAACTGCTGCGGCATCGGCCTTTGAAATAAAGCTTGAGTCCTCTGCAGTTATGACACCGCCTCCGATAACGTAGGCGCCGGCTGAACGGTTACCGAAAACAGTTGCTGAGAAGTTCTTTACATCAACAACGCCGTTACCGAAGTCATTGGCAAGGGCTGAAGCCTGACCTACTGAATAGCTTCCGTCGATACCTGTTGTACCGGTTACATCCTCAAGGTATGCATATCCTCCGTAAACTACGTCTGCCACATGGTTGTTCCAGCCTTCGAGAGTGAAGTCCGCATTATAAACATAAACAGAAGCTGTATCGGACTTTGCATCACTTTCGCCGGTCTTGGTTCCCGAGCCTCCCGCGATGACGCCGTTGGCCCCGTCTCCGTTTGCGTAGAAGGTACTCTTCTCGCCGTCAGTGCTGCCCACTGTGACGATACCGCCGTTTGTTGCGTAAAGAAGTGCATTCATGCCCCACTCCATGGCGATCTCAACATTGTAGCTTGAAAGACCTGTGAGGTAAGACATCTTCGCCCAGTTTGCGCTTGCTGTTGATGTTCCGTTTATATGTGAAACAGTGATGTTTGCGTAGTCCTCAGCCCACACAAGAGAACGCTCCTCGTTTGCTTCCGCACCGATGGCATCTCCGTCCTTTGATGTGTCTATGGTGAGGTCATCCTCCTTCACATCCTCGGACTCGCCGCTTGCCTTCACAACACTGTCAGCAAAGCTTAAGTAGATAGGATTCAGAGTATCTCTTGCAGTGAGACCGTCAAGGTTCTCGTTATCACTCTTTATAACTGTGGAATCATAGGAGTAGTTCACACTGTAAGGTGAGTAGTAGATAATGTCTACGTCCCCGTCGTTGTCAGTGTCCTCATAGCTCATATAGCGGTAGTTTCCTGAGCCTGTTGCCGGGAATGCACCTGTCAGGGAATCCTTTTCGATTTCTTCTCCGGTTTTTACATCGTAGGCTTTGACATTCTCATCAAGAGTTACCTTGTCACCGTTTATATAGTAACCCTCTTCAAACTTAAGAACTGACTTAAGCTTGCTGTAGGACTCGTCTGACTCGATTTTTTCCTTAAGCTCCTTTGCATCATCCTCGGAGAGATACCAGAGAGTCTTTGTAAGGTCAGCTTCCTTTACAGAATCCTTGAACTTTTCGTTTATCTCAACCTTTTCCTCTTCCGCAACATAAGCATCACCGGAGAAGCTTACAGTGGAGCCGGAAACCGAAACATCTGATGCTTCACCGCTGGCGCTCACTGCGATTGCTGTGATATCGTCTGTTGAAATAGAATAGGTTTTGTCGGATGAAACATTGAGGTAAGTTCCGCCGGCTATGGCTGCCGCCTCAGAATTCTCAAGTTCTACAGTGATAAGTTCAGTACCATCGGTCACTACGTCCTTGCCCCCTGCCTTAGTCTGTGAAGTGCCTTCCGGCAGATAGAGAACCGCATTGCCGCTGGACTGGAAGGCCGCGTCGTCAATGTTTACATCAGGGTTTGCAAAGGAAATGATGGTGGCAGTGTTAAGGTCATAGAATGCCCACTCGGAAACTGTTGTAACTGTATCCGGAACGTAAACCGCCATGATCTCGCTGTGGTGACCGAATGCCTGGGCAGAGATCTCGGTTACAGGAGCACCGCCGAGAACTGAAGGGATGATAACAACCGCATCCTCTTTACCTGCATAGTAGGTGATGGTACTTGTGACCTTTTTATTTTCACCCTCGCCTGTTGTTATGACATCAAAGGACCAGTCGCCCTCGGTTACTGAAACCTTTGTGCTTGTTTCCTGCGAACCGGGCATACCTCCGGGACCACCGGGGCCACCCTGCCCACCCGGGCCTCCCGGCATTCCCTCAGGGGCTTCCCCCATAGGAGCGCCATCAGGACCGTTTGGAGCCTCAGGGCTCGCGTCATCAGTATTCTTCTCGGAAGCGTCCTGAGAATTCTCTGCTCCGGCAGCTGTTGTTGCTTCGGGTACTGCTGATGTACTGCAGGCACTAAGGCCTGATGCGCTGAGTGCCACTGCTAAAACACAGGAAAGTGCCTGGATGTTTTTTCTTTTCATAGTCTTAAATCCTTTCAGATCAAAAGATATTCGGTACACCAATGTTTATATCGGCGTTTTTTTGTATTTGATTTTCGCATAATCTATCATCCCAATCTGAAAGGAAACTGAAAAATCACAACATTGAAAATATGCCGGTATAGAAAAACCCGCGGCTCCGAAAGGAATCGCGGGTTCATGCTTATTAAGGATCGTCAAAGTTTTTTTCTGTTTGTTCGGAAATCTCGTGATTTTGATATTGTCAAATCAGCGGATTAAAGTAATGTGATATTGTGCTCTTGGCACTCGTCGATCATATCCTGAGGCCAGATACTTGCCTGAACCTCGCCGATATGTGCCCTGTCAAGAAGGAGCATGCAGAGACGTGACTGTCCGATACCGCCTCCTATAGTGTAAGGAAGCTCCTTGTTGAGAAGCATCTTGTGGTAAGGAAGCTCGGCTCTTTCCTCACAGCCTGACTTCTTAAGCTGCTCTGCAAGAGAATCCTCGTCAACACGGATACCCATGGAACTGATCTCAAGAGCGCAATTAAGTGTAGGATACCAGAAAAGGATATCTCCGTTCAGCTGCCAGTCATCATAGTCCGGAGCTCTTCCGTCATGAGGCTCTCCGTTTGAAAGCTTGTCACCGATCTTTGAGATGAATACGCATCCGTGCTCCTTTGTGATGGCGTTCTCACGCTCCTTAGGAGTCTTGTCAGGATACATCTTGAGAAGAGTCTCTGAATCAATGAAATATATATCATCAGGGAGCTTGTTTACAGCGTTTGGATACTTGTACCATACCTCATGCTCCATATGCTTGATGATACGGAAAATCATGCGTACAGTACCTTCCAGAGTGTTCATGTTGCGGTCTTCCTTATCGATGACCATTTCCCAGTCCCACTGATCAACATAGCAGCTGTGAAGGTTATCAAGCTCCTCGTCGCGGCGGATAGCGTTCATGTTGGTGTAAAGACCCTCGCCTGGCTTAAAACCGTAACGCTTAAGAGCCATACGCTTCCACTTTGCAAGTGAATGAACTACCTCGACTGTCTCGTCCGGCCACCATGGTACATCAAAACTTACCGGACGCTCATATCCATTGAGATTATCATTGAGACCACTGCTCTTTGGTACGAAAAGTGGTGCGGAAATACGGCTTAAATTCATCTCTCGGCCGAATTCCTTCTGGAATGTATCGCGAATATACTTGATGGCTTCCTGTGTTTCGCGAACAGAAAGTCGTGGATCATAGTCCTTAGGAATAATAAGTCCCATAGTTGCCTCCCTATATTTTTATACTTTAAAGCATTATATTAGCAGTATAGAAAAACCATAGCAAGAGAAAATTGATGATGTTCTTACAAAAATATCCTATAGAAAAAGGCTTTGTAATGGTCAATTAAGCTTGCTTCTTTCAAAGCTTTGTTTATCCTTCTTATCCGGCACAGCTGTAATATCTCTTTTTATCCATGCCATAAGTACGTTAACCACGTAATTCTTCTCATCTTCTGTCAGTGCTCTGTGCTCGGGGATATGATGCCATTTCTTCAGGCATCCTCTGCAGCAGCAGGCTGTGGCGTGCTGTGCTATAAAAACCGGATGTCCCTTCATGGGAGTCTGTTTACCATCGTTTGCAGGCTCTGCAGGAGCCAGTCGCTGTGCTATAAAATCAGCTGCATGCTTACGTATGACCTCCTCACCATGAGATATGAAATAGTCTCTCTCGAGCTTGTGAAGATGGAAGCTTGAACGGAATTTGCTTCTCGCGAGATGAGAAAACAGTTCATCTGTATTCCGGCTTTTTAAGTCTGAGTCCAATGTCTCTTCAATGACATCTTCTATTTCAACTTCATAATTTATCCCGGGAATGGTCAGGGTTTCTTCTCTTTCAGCTTTTGCCTCAAATTCATTTTCAGGCTCATCTTCCACTTCAATTTGGTAGTTGATGTGAGGAATTGATATTTCGGTCTCCTGCACTGGATTTATGTCATCAGGCACCTGTGATGATGGAAACTCTGTTGGAGCCTCAAAAGGGTTCTCTGAAGTGTCATCTTCCCTGAACGGATTAAATGAATTATCAGAGCCAATGGGACGGAATCCCAGTTTCCATAAATCATCAGAGGATGAATGGCCGGTATCATGATTCCTGCAGGCGGCATTTCTGCTATCTGGGCCATGATTGCCGGAGGAAAGGGATTTATGTCCTGAAACATCGGAAGAAGGAACATAAGTCGGAGGATTCATTGCTCTCGACAGAGGGAAATAATTCATTTCCGCTTTTCTCGCCTGTGACTCCTGAAACTTTTTATCGATACGGAAGTCACGTCCTCTCATTCTGAAATTTGCGCCGGTACCTGTGAAATAAAAAGGAATGTCCAGGGCGATGCATTGACGGCGAAGGTCCTGTATCCATGAAAAATCAAGAATGGAACCTGAATCATCACTGTCACCGCAGCAGCTGAGGTAGGATATTTTTTCGCTTTTCAGATTGGCGGTGAGATCTATCTTTTCGCAAAGGGGATCTGCAAGAAGTGCGATAGAATGAGCTTCTTCTGTATCGGAAATAGTTTGAAACTGATGGTCGGCTTCCTCCTGAGTGCTGAATTTTACTGTTTTTGAAGCCTTTAATCGGATTTCCATCGGATAGCCTCCGTTTGTTAAGTATTGAATAGATTCCATGGTGCTTCGTCTTCCGGCGAAGCTTCGAAAGATACTGTTTCTTTTAATGCAGAATCATAAAAGCTCAGACTGTTGCAGAAAAGGCAAAGGCTCTTTGTCTTAATTCTGGAACCGTACTTTCCGTCTCCTAAAAGAGGCATCTTTCTGGAAGCGAACTGACAGCGTATCTGGTGGAAACGGCCTGTATGGAGCCTTACTTCAACAAGAGAAATCAAAGAATCCTCGTACTCGATGGTCTTTAGAACTCTGTATGAAAGGTCTGCTTCTTTCACTCCCTTACGCATACGTTTTACTGGAAATGCCTTCTGCTTCATTTTATCTTTGTAAAGAAGGTCATGAAAGCTTCCTTCAGTTGTTTCAGGCTCCCCTGCAACAACTGCAAGATAGGTCTTCTCTACAGTCTCATCCTGTATCTGTTTTGTGAGCTCTGACGCAGCAAATCGGTTCTTCCCGTAAACAAGAAGTCCGGAAGCTGTTTTATCCAGTCTGTGTATGCAGAAGTAGTCTTTGGGGTCTTTCCCTGACAGGCTTGCGAGAAGCTCCGGAACATCCTTTTCGGAATCCTCTCCGTGTGCCTTGCAGATGACTATATAGTTTTCCGTTTCATTTATTATTCTCATATTAAATAGTCTCAGTTCGTATTTTCGGCTATTAAATAGTGTCAGTTCGTATTCTCGGCTATTAAATAGTCTCAGTTTGTATTCTCGGCTATTAAATAATCTCAGTTGGTATTTTCAGCTTCCTTGCGGGTGGCATCACATTTCTGAACAGCTTTATCCTGAGAGCATCCCTTTACGTTCTTTAATTTTGAATCATTGCAGTAATGTGACATACGGCAGGATGAACATCTTGAACGGATGATGGTCTCCTGCTCCTCCGGAGTCAGCTTGTCCATGCGTGCTCCGTTCTTGAAGATGAAAACAGTACCTGCGGCCAGAAATATGATGATGCATATAGCGATAGTTAAATTCATATCTTTAAAACTCCTTTATGAGTCTGTTTGAAATCTTCCGAAGGAAAGACTTTCTATGTTTAGTGCTTTTTAAGGAACGGTAAGTCCCTTCGCCAAATCAGATTGTAACATAGATCAGGATTAATTCCATATCTATGTACTTCATTTAATCATGATGAAGGCCGCGTTATTGCCGCGTTTACCCTTGGTGAAGCGGTGGCTGAAAAGCAGGTCCGGATTACAGTTGGTGCAGATATCTGTGATGCCAATGTTTCCGGCCTCCACCCCTGCTTCTTCCAGAACGATTCTGTTGGCATTCCAGAGATCAAGATGGAACTTATGTTCTCCCTGTTCATTTAATCCGTCATCGGTGAGGATTTCTGATTCGTGACCCGGAAAAGCATTTTTAAACTCTGAAGCCACATCCTCTGAAACCTCATAGCAGCTTCTGCAGATGCTTGGTCCTATTGCACATACAAGATCTTCAGGTTCTGTTCCGAAGGCTTCTTTCATTTTTTCTATGGTGACCCTTCCCATTCGGTTAACGGTTCCCCTCCATCCTGAGTGGCTTGCACCTATAGCTTTGTGAACAGGATCCACAAAAAGTAAAGGTACACAGTCGGCTGCGAAAATGGATAGGACTAATCCGGGAACATTGGTTATAAGCCCGTCAACATCAGAATAGTCTCTTTCTTCTGTGAGTCCCTTTCCGGCATCCTCTTCCGTGACAACTCTCACATTTACAGTGTGGGTCTGATGGGAAAGAACCATGTGATCGTCGGATACACCGAAAAGAACAGCATATCTATGGAAGTTTTCATAGGCATTTTCAGGAGAATCTCCGCTGGTGAAGCTAAGATTCATACTTGACCATATTCCCTTGCTCACACCCCCAAGTCTTGTTGAGAAAGCATGCTTCACCATTCCGGTCTCTTGTAACTTTGGGAACTGAATGTATGTAAGCTTACTTCCGTCATCGTTAAGATGAGTTTTTAGGTCTGTTGTATGCTTGTTATGAGAAAAGTGTATTTTCATTTGATTCTCCGCTAAGAAAAGCTTTAATTCCTTGTTGCTCGATTTACTTGATGTAACGATTAAATATAGAAAAAAAGTCTCAGGACAAACCTGAGACTCAAAGTGACGGATCCGGGAATCG
>DFGZ01000026.1 GCA_002371295.1 Oribacterium sp. UBA3737
CTGGCAGGTTGCGGCAGATGCCTCAATGGAATCTCTTTTCTCACAGTACCATCGGGGACTCTGGGAAAACTACCGTCTGCTCGGTCTTCAGTACCGGACAGACGGGGATCTCATAGAAGAGTTCCTTGATTTTTCCGAGCCCTACAGAAGTGCCCATAATCTTTTTCCGGGAAATCTGAAGGAGGAAAACATCAACCTTAACGATCATCTGCATATCACCGAGGATACCTGTTTTCAGGAAGAAATTCTTGACTATATGAAGTACGGAATGGTTGATTCTCTGATCCGTTTTGCGGGTTCAGATAAAAACGAATCAGATATCTCGGAGGAAATGCAGAATATCTTTAAGCGTACTTCCGAAACCTCTGAAATAAGGGAGCTCCAAAAAAAGTATGCTCTTGATTCCAATGATTTAAAGGCGGTGGAGGATGCTATTTTTAATGTTGACGCCGCAGCCAAAAGTTCCAAGGCCTGTCATTATGACGCCTGGTCAGATCTGAGTAATGAATCCCCGGACGGGTTCTACAGTTCGAAGGACAGCTTTATGAGATCTCTTGACAAAATTGATTCAGCGGTTTCCGATTACACAGCCGCTGCGGATCTTCTCGCTTTAAGAGTCTCTGAACTAAGGAGCGACTTTGAATCCCGTAAGTCATCCCTTTCCGAAGAGGGCATCGCTGCCATAGATGCGGAGATTTCCGAATACGAAAGTTATGTTTCGGGAACAGGGGCCGTAAGATCCGAAATAGAAGCCATGCCTGCAAAGACTCTTCAGCTTCGGAGCGAAGCCGACCGGGTGGAAAGCGAAGTTATAGAATTTGAAGACTGGCTTCAGGAAGCAATGGCTGAAGCTGACGAGGATGAAGACGAGGAAGAAGATTTTGATGACGAGATAAGCGCTTTTTACAGCAGTGCCGCATCAGACTGGAACAGTTTTCCACTTGTAAGCTATAACGGTGAGGTTTCGGAGATAAACAGCCATAACAAACAGCTTCTCGACAATATCAGTACCTTTATAGAGGGTAATCTGCTGTCCATGGTGCTTCCCGATGGCCAGGCAGTTCCTTCCAAAGCAAAAGTTAATGACAGTAATCCACATTTTATGACGGATTCCACAGCCAATCCGGTGGAAATAGCTCTTATGGGAGAATATGCACTGAAGTATTTCAACTACTATCATCAGGGTACCCAGGATAAAGAGTCTCTTCCCCCAAGCGGAAATACAGGCCTGGAACTTGAGTACCTTCTGGAAGGTAAGGAAAGTGACTACGATAATTTATCAGAATTTGTCACAAAGCTTGTCACCTTAAGAGAGGGTCTCAATCTCATATATCTCTACACGGATACCGCCAAAAGAAATGAAGCCAGGACGTTTGTCACATCTTTTTTGTGTGTAACCGCTAACCCTGCCCTTATATCGGTTTTTACATTTTTCGTTCTTGGTGTCTGGGCTCTTGCCCAGTCTGTAAAAGACGTAAAGACATTGCTTTCAAACGGACGTGTCCCTGTTTTTCATAATTCGGAAACCTGGTCCATGGATATAGGCGGTTTACTTGATTTCGGAAGCAGCCGGTCCATTGAAGCAGATAATAATGCCAAAAAAGGTCTTTCCTACAGAGATTACTTAAGAACCTTTCTGCTGGGACAGGGCATCATGGATCAGACTCTGATAAACAAAAGGATGCTTAGCCGGATAGAAAAAAATCTTCGAACAATAGGTAAGGATCCGGAATCCACTTTTTCCATAGACGAATGTTTATATGCTCTGGAGATTGACATTCAGCCGGATACAAGACACGTTATGTACGGTACCGGAGTTTTAAATCTCGCAGCAGGAAATGTTCCCGAAAAAGATTACTCTTTCCGGGTTTCAACCTATTACAAATATAAAAATGATACCCATTAAGTGAGCCCGACATGACTATGAAAGTATTTAAACCTAATTTGCGCTTATTTCAAAACTCCAAGTACGAACAAACGCAATCAGAAAATAAAAACAAATATATCACACAACTTAATACTTTTCTTCATTCGTCATGCCGTTCTTCATATACGGTGGAGGCAACTCTCTCATTAACACTGCTCATTTTTGCCTGCGTTGTCCTCATGACACCCATGTTGATCCTGAACCACCAGCGTAATGCTCTTGTGATTCTTGAAGAGAATTCCCGCATGGTGGCTCAGGAAAAATACATTGAATACTACAAAAGAAAAGACGGCACCCTGAAACTGGATAAGGATATGGTAAGCAGCTTTGAAACCACCCTTTCCGCTCTGGCTCTCGGTCACCAGATAGAGCAGCCCGGTATGGCACATATCGATATGCTGAAGGATTCTGAGGTGACCGATAAAAATATCAAGTATGTGGCTGATTATGATGCCCTATTGCCTTTTTCGGTTTTTGGTCTTAACAGCATTGAGCAGCAGGTAGTAAGCAGCAGAAGAGCCTGGATAGGTGCAGACGGAAACCGTTGGATGGAGGATAACGGAAACACCGGAATAAAGGATGATATCACGGTTTATGTTAGTACAAAGGAAAGCGATGTTTACCACACTACCATGGACTGTACCTATATAACTCATGAGATACATAAGGCTTCCGGAGCAGAAATGAAAACTCTTCGCACGAAGTTCGGAGGAGTTTTTTCTCCCTGTGCCTCCTGCAGACCAAACACAAGAATGCCGGTTGTTTACTATACCAGCGGTGCCCGAAGTTATCACAGTACTCCTACCTGCAAAACCTTATCAAGTTACATTCAACCCTTTAAAAAATCCGAAGCAGAGGCTATGGGCAAACATGGCTGCATCCGCTGCGGTTAAAATCCCTATGTTAAATACTATTTTTTTATCTAAAACCTGTTTTTTTATTTTTCTTTTTTATTTTTTCTTAGCCGGTGTATTTGATCTCAAATACAGAGCTGTGCCAAATAGGATACATCTCATTTTTATCCTCACAGGATTCCCTTTATTCCTGTATCTTAATATTTTTACCAAAACAGCTTTTGACCTCTCTGTATTGAATGATCTGGTCATAAGATTTCTTCCGGGTCTTCTGTTACTTTTTGTAAGTCTCGTTTCAAGGGGGGCTCTTGGAATAGGAGATGCTGTATTTATGACCATTTCAGCCCTTTATATCAATATAAGCTCCGTACTTTTTATCTTTATCAGCGGCTTTCTTACGGCATTTATTTTGAGTGCTGTAATGCTTATTTACGGAAAGATCAAAAACAAGGATCTTCACCATATGTCACTGCCCCTGATACCCCTTATGCTGCCGGGGCTTTATCCCATTCTTATGAATCTTAACCTTTAATCTATAACCCGGAGTTACTATGAACACAATTGAAGCCACCTATGTACTAAGCTTTACTTTTTTAGTTATAGCCACTTTGATAAACGGAGCCGTCCACCTTCAATCAAAGATCAATAACTTCACAAGAACTGCCATCGAAGAGGAAGTGGACAGCCATAAACCGGATGGTGAAAAAATATTTAAACCGGAAAATTTCATTCGGGAAATCAGTATATTTGAGCAGGACATCGATCCTGCAGAAGAAGGAGAGTCCTAATCATGGAAAATAATATCAGTTTTGAACATTCACTTACACATAGTTTTATGAATATCAGGAATATGGATATATCACCGGAAGCATATGAAACAAAGCTTTTAAAAGAGACTCCTGTGCCGGGTGCCTTACCTTTGGTTTATGAACATTCGCCGGAAGGTACGATCTTAAGCTACAATATCACCGGTCTTGAACCCATGAACAGGCTTTTTGAAACAAAAGCATTAACACACCTGGACATCTCGGTTTTTATGGAGTGTCTCAATGATTTTCTTTCTTCCCTGGAAGAGTATATGATCTCAGAAAATTCTGTATTTCTTTCCGCTTCTTCCGTTTTCTATAATCCTGACAGCAACAAGTGGCTTTTTACGCTGATTCCGACATATAACAATGTATTCCGGGATGAACTCACAGAGCTTCTCACATATATTTTAAAGCATATTGATTATGAAGATGACAGAGCCGTCATCATCGGATATTCCTTATTCCAGGAAACAGGAAAGGATTTCTATCAGTTAACTGATCTCATGCGAATCGTGCGCACAAACATCGAAAAAGAAAAGGATCTGAAGAATGTTTCTGCTGACAATGCAAAAAAGCAGCCGGATCTCATTTCCCGGGATGGAATTTTCAGACCTGTGGATGCAGGGATAATCCTGAACAATAACATAAAGGATTCTTCTGCAGCTATAGCCTTCAGTAATGAAGCTTGTGATGATATTGAATTTTTGAAACTGAAAGCTCAGCTTAAGGGCGAAAAGAATCAGACGGTCTCCGGAATATCCGCTGATAGAATGTCACCGGTCTCTGCCTCCTCAAATCCGGAAACCGCTGCAGATAATATCTCATTCCCTTCAGATTACGGCAAGGATAACTACCCCGCCAATGACCTTTCTCAAAGTGTTGAGGTTCATAATCTTGCGGAACCTGAGGATAAAAAGCTGTTCGGCATTTTTACATTCCCGCAGATCCATAAGGCAAAAGAAAGCAGAAAAACCGAATCTTTACAGAATGAAGCAACAATAAAAAACAGGCTTGATTCTAAATCCGAAGATCATTCTCTTAGGGGAAAGATTTTACTTTCTGTCCTTCTTATGATTGCGATTCCCTCTCTGGTCTGGTTCCTGAAAGGTGCTTTTATCTTTAGAAAAACTATCCCTCTGATCCTGGCTTTAGAAGC
>DFGZ01000095.1:0-505 GCA_002371295.1 Oribacterium sp. UBA3737
CCTGACTCCTGCACGGTCTGTGCTGGCTTGATCAGCAGTGCTGTCCCCTTGTCCACATTATCCCTCATCTGGTACAGAAGGCTCTGAGTGTGAGTCAGTGTATCCCTCTGCCTTGTCCGGACATCTTTATCCACAGTCTGCACGCAGGATGTAGCGTATGTCTTAATCTCATGAGGATATTCCTCCCCATACTTATCATGAACCTTATCAATCTCCTCAAGCAGATGATCCATAAGACTCTGCGCATTTTCACGCGTGCTGCCCATTGCCGTAATATAGAAAGAACTGTTATCCGTGTCTTTTTCACTGTCCTGACGGAGCAGAGCCCCTTCCAGGGAATCCTCCGGAAGGTTCTCCAGATACACATGCTCCATGTTCACCCAATCAAAGCTGAACAATTCGCTCACATACGCACGCTCTGTTCCAAGCTCATCAGCCAGCTTCTCCAGCGCTTCCGACTGCATCAGCTCCATCCTGTACAGATTCTCATAGTCGAAAGGAGTAA
>DFGZ01000095.1:688-5356 GCA_002371295.1 Oribacterium sp. UBA3737
GTATTCTTATCTGAAGCCGCGATCAGCTCAGACTCCCGCTCGTACTTCTCCAGATCCTGCTCATACTCGGTCTCGGCCTCAGCCAGAGCATCCGAATCAGACATCTCCACCTTCATGCCGCGATACTTGAAAGCGCCAAACAGGCCTGCGCACACAATGCCTACGAGTACTATCCAGACAATACGACGCAGGAGATACTTCCCCAGATCCAGCAGGTCAATCTCTATCTCATCGTTAGCAATATACGGATTCATAAGATACAAAACTCCCCTCACAAGCAATACTAATCCGATTAGTCGATGATCCGGTTCATCTTAACAGAAATGCCGGAATACTTCAATACTGATAATCCCTACTATCGGAAAGATCGTAACTTTTTTATGAACGACAAAAAAGCCCACCTGCTCTGCATTGGTTTCTCCTTCCCGCGCCTTTTCGCTCATCTTTTGGAGCCCCAGGCGCTTATATGTAAACGGGCATGAAAAAAAGCACCCTGGATTTCTCCAAGACGCTTCTCCCTGCTCTATTTAGCTACTTCAGGCCACTCATTTTCTTGTACACGTCACCGCGGGCTCCTGCCAAGAGTGTGCTGATCACTATGATCTTTCCATTAATGATGGCATACATAACTCTGTAGCCCCCAAGCTTGATTCGGTAGTAGTCATTCCGTTTCCCTTTGATCCTTTTTACATCAACCTTCTCCGGATGATCCCCAATAAGCAGTTCCCTGATAGCGTCTTCGTATTGTGTCCTTACACCCTTGTGGGTTTTCAGGAATTTGTCAGCAGCCTTCGTGTACTGTATTTCATAGCTTAACTCTGCTCTTTTGTCCATCCGATGCCTCCACTCAAACAGTAAAACGCTTTGTGGATGCAATGGTCAGATCATCATCGGAAAGACCTTCGATTTCGGTCAGGATTTCTTCGGTTTCTTCATCAGAAGCATCCTGAACGTTTGCGGTAAGTCGGTAGAAAGGATCGCTCTTGAGTTCGGCGATATACCCTTTGACTGCATTCTTTATCAAGTCTGTGACAGACATATTGAATACACCGGCGACATGCTTCATGTCAAGAATTTCCGCTTCATCCATTTTGAAATTCATAGCTCTCGTTGCCACGGTCAACACCTCCTTGTCGTTCATCATTAGTATATACCGTAAAGACGGCAATGACAAGTAGTATCGTAAAGTTTTTTGTAAATTTTTCCGAGAACGACCGGTGCAGGGTTACTTACCCCACACCGAATAGGAATTCAGCAACTTGACATCTTGAGGTAGAAATGCTACAATTGCATTGACTGAATAATAATTCAGAGAAAAATTATTCAGAAATGATTATGAAGAGGAGGAACAGCTTTATGTTCATTGGACGGGAAAAAGAATTAAAAGCTCTTTCAGCCGAGCTTTCAACTTGGAAGAAAAAGACAGCTGTTCTCATTTATGGAAAACGCAGGGTTGGAAAATCAACGTTGATCAATGAGGCGGCTAAGGTATTTGATGGGATAGTAGTCAACCATCTGTGTGTTGCGAGCACTTTCGAAGGGAATCTGGATCTTATTTATAAGAGTGTGTCAGAAAGTCTGTCTCTTCCGAACATCCGGTTTGATTCCCTGTTTGCAATGATGGATTACCTGAAAACTCTGGAAAAGAAAATTCTCCTGATCATTGACGAATACCCTTATCTGAAGCAGACAAAAAAGAAAAATGAAGTCGACTCTTATATGCAGGCAGTCATCGACAGACTTCCTGAGAATGTAAAGCTTATCCTGTGTGGCTCCTATATTACGATCATGAAGGAATTGCTGGCAGAAGACAATCCGCTGTTCGGTAGGTTCTCTCTGATTCAGCACATACACGATTTTGACTATTACGACGCTGCGCAGTTCTATCCGGAACTTTCACCTCAAGAGAAAGTTGCCTTCTATGGCGTTTTCGGCGGGTGTCCTTATGTCCTTGAAAATCTTGAAACAGACAATCCGATCAAGGATAATATCATTCGGCTGCTTCTGCCTGAGACGGGAATTATCAGATCACACATAGAAAACGTTATGCTGAAGGAAATCCAAAAGTCATTCGATGCCAGAATACTGGAATCCCTCGGAAATGGAAAGAAAAAATACACCGAGATTAGAGATCAATTAGGAACTGGCGAGACAGGTCTGCTCGACAAACAGCTAAAGATTCTTCTGGATATGGAGACAATACAAAAGACTGTGCCGATCAATCGCAGGAGCGATAAAAAGAAACAATTCTATGAGATTACGGACAACTTAATGCGATTCTACTTTTCATTTATCTTTGGAATCGCTGGTACCATTACAAGAATCGGTGAAGAGCAGTATTATGCCAGAAAAATAGAGCCGGTTCTTGAGCAGTTTATCAGTAGAAGATTTGAAGGGATTACGCTGCAGTATTTCCACAGGATGGCAATACAGGGGAAGTATCCGGATATAGAGGATTTCGGCTCCTATTGGTATGATGACCCAAAGACAAAGACAAACGGTGAATTCGACTGTGTTATTAAACGTTCCGGGGAACTATATGATTTTTATGAATGCAAATACTTTCATAGGCCTATGACACTGAAAGAGTGTGAGCAGGAGAGTGACCAGCTCCGAAGGATTCAAGGAGTAAAAATGTCTGGTATAGGGTTTGTTTGCACAGGAGGTTTTGAGTTTAAGAGCAAGTCAGGGTATGTACTTGTCGATGGGGAGAAGCTGTATCAATAAAAGTGGGAAGAATTCATATGGCGACTGATCTGGCAGCGACAAGACCATGTAATAGATGAGTGAGACAACAGAAAACAACAACCACATGACGCGCTGAGGAGCAAATCCCCGGTGCGTCTTTTATTTTTACTCTGCGAGTTTTCATGGATACCGCGTATGCTTGTCCGCCAGTCTCAGCAGCCCCATACAGCTCCTGTATGACTGCTGTTCGACCCGGCCGGAGGTAAAACCACCTTTCGTGCGTTCGGACCGATCTGATCCGCCCATCTGTGGAAACGGTCACCGTTCCACTCCAGATATTTCTGGTGGTCATCGGGCATGTGCTCCGTGATCGTGGAATACTGGCCACTCCTGCCGTAAATACGGCGATGGGAAGCGATCCGGTCATGATTGTAAAAAACTTCAATAGTAGTGTCTGTTACCCGCACATCGACCTTATCCTTGATATACTGATGAGGCACGGAGTAGTACATACCGTCTACTGCGATGTGATAGTTGAACTGGACAGTGGCTTTCTTCCACTCGGCCGGTTCAAAGGGTGTAGCAGGCAAAGGTGCCAGTAACGGCTGTTCTTCCCCAAGAAACAGACTGAGCCTGCTGCATTCCTTTTTCTGGAACTGTCTGGCGTTGTAGGAGTCGAGTTTTTTCCGGATGGCTGAGTTTAGCTCAGCCAGAGAAAAGAACTGCTCATTCCGTAAGGCGGCGGTGATCCAGGTGGATATCTTGCCTACGGAACCTTCTACGTTCGGTTTGTGCTTCTTATCGGTAATTGCTGATAAGAAGCATTATCGGCGAAAAAATGTTATCAGCAATCTCAGAAGGAATGCAGCATAGATAGCCTATAATCGCTCTGTTACAAATACATTTTTGCTGATAACGTTTTTTGCGTTCTCTCAATTGCTATCCTGTTTCTGACCGCAATTGTATTTGCGGCAGAAAGGAGTGATGAGATGAACAGAGTACAAGCAACCGTAAACATAGTCCTTGAACAGCAAAAACTTCAACTTGCCCCATCGACATACGATGCGAGAAAAAACTACCTGATACACCTGGCTACGCACGCAGAGCAATTGGAAATAGATGAACCCTGTCAGGAATTGTATGATTCCTATGTTGCCAGAGCTTCAACACCCGACTTACGGTTTCAGTTATTGCACGCCGTCCGACTGGTAGACAAAGAAGCAAGATCAAAAGCAATCACACCGGAAGGGAAACTCTATAATGAACCAGAGTTTCCTCCCTCGGATGAGTCAGAAAAGATATTTCAAACCATATCTTTCCCGATTGCTGATGGCAGCATTGATACCGGACATCTGGTTTACCGGGCTGAAAGTGAGATGAATTATCTTCAGCTTTCTTTCTCGACACGATGGCAGTACATACAGGCTTGGCGGGAATTGTATATTTTCCTGTATCTCCGTGAAGACACTACCTTTAGCCGCGTCAACTGTAATGCATTTATCGAGGATACAAACCGGAAACATCAGGATGGCATCCTACATGAATGGAAACGGAAAATACGTCGTCGTGCGACGCTTGTTTTACTCGAAGTTGCAGATACAGGCAGCTTTAAGTGGAAACTGTTTCATTCGAGAAAAACACGTTGTGCCGAAGAATCACTGGAAGAACTTCGGCAACAATACCTCGCTTTCTTAAGAACACAGAACCTTGAAAACAGAACAATTGCCCTTTATGACTATGCTTTTCGAAGTCTGATTGAAGGATCGAGCGTTGGCTCTGTTTCTGAACTCGCCACAATGAAGCCGGAACAGATCCAAGGAATGCTTGTTTTCCTGTCAGGAAAACTTAACCTGAACAGCAGAGGAACGATTTTTCCAATCATCCGCCAGATCCTGTCATATTTCCATGCTACAGGATTCGTACCGGTGGATTACTCCGGTATGGTACTGACACCTGCTTACCAGCGTATGCACCTTCGGC
>DFGZ01000236.1 GCA_002371295.1 Oribacterium sp. UBA3737
AATGTGGGAGGAACGCGAGAGCGCATAGCGCGAAGCGGTCCGATATCGACTTTTGACACTAACATCTTTTTATTATGACAAAAATGTCATTTCATGTTTCTCCTTTAAGAGTATAATAAAGTGCAGATTTCACTCCCGGAGGAAAATTATGAAAAAAGAAGTGGATAATATCAAAGAACAGAAAAAAAGAAACATAAGCCGAAAGACCCCCCTCAGAACTCTTTTTACAGACTTTCTGAAATTCGGTCTCTTCACCTTCGGAGGCGGCTGGAGCATTGTTGCCCAGATGGAAAAAATCTACGTTGAGGACAGAAAGGTCGTAAGCTCCCATGAGCTTCTGGACCTTACAAGTGTAGGAAGAAGCCTTCCCGGGACCATGATAGGAAATATAGCCGTACTTTTCGGATACAGCCAGCAGGGTATACCGGGAGCCCTTATATCACTTTTTGCCATGATACTCCCGCCTTTTCTGGTTCTTCTCATAGTCGCCGGCTGTTATACAGCCTTCAGAACAAACTTCTGGGTCGCTTCTGCCATGAGCGGTATCAGATGCGCTGTTGTGCCCATTATCCTGACTGCTGCACTTAAGATGTTCGACGGAGCCTTCAGGTTCCCACCCTGCTATATAGTCACCCTGATATGCATACTGCTCTATGTGGTTTTTAATGTGAGCTGTGTCTACCTTGTAATATTCGGTGCTGTATCAGGTCTTATAATCAGCGAAATCTATGCCCGTAAGGAGAATTGATATGTTCGACATCATAACAGTCATACAGCTCTACTGGAGCTTTTTAAAAATCGGCTTCACCAGCTTCGGAGGAATGTCCATGATTCCTCTCATCACAAGTGAAATGATGGGACACGGATGGATGGAAGCCTCGGAAATCTCTGATATAGTTGCCATCGCAGAGATGACACCCGGTCCACTCGGTCTCAACTGCGCCACCTTTGCTGGTCTCAAGGCTGCTGGGATTGTCGGAGCCTGCGCTGCAAATCTCGGTGTGGTAACTCCATCCTTCACACTCGCAATTCTGGCAGCCATATTCTTTGCAAAATTTAAGGAATCTACAGTCATGCAGAGAATACTTGTGGGTGTACGTCCCTCCTGTATAGCCATGGTCATCGGAGTCATATTTACCCTGTCCATGTCAAACTACATAACAGAAGCCGGCATCTCACCTGTAGCCATAATCATAAGCATAGTGGATATCGCCCTGCTCCGCTTTGCGAAGCTGGGGATACCCACTGTTATCATCATTAGTGCAGTTATGGGAATTGTTGTTTACGGTGTGGCAGGATTCTGAACCTCTGCTTTTCTCAGTTCCTCATTGTATTCAAGGAAATAGGAAGTATGTTCGAGAAGGAGCTTGACGTTCTTCTCTTCCTTTGGATCATAATTGTCCACACCTATGAATCCGAAGAGCTTTCCGTTAATGTAGAACGGTATCTCGATTATATTTTTAATACCATTTCCCGACATGAGGCCGGCCCTCTTCGGATTTAGATATTTACAGTCATTTACATTATTTATGACCGTACTGGTGCCCGGAAGAAAATCTTCTTTTCCGGATACATAGACTTCAAAATCTATGTTCTGCCATTTGTCCAAAACGGATTCCACACCCTTTGCACACCATTCAAAGGTATTGCTCAGCTTGTCTCCCTGAAGCTCCATGATGTAAATTCTGTCGGCCTTTATACTCTGTGACAGATTCTTAAACAGGGTGTTAATGCTTCTGTCAGGCATATTTCCCTGTCTGATCATCTTATCCTTTAAACCTATTTCATTAACTATGTGTTCAGCCATAGGCTCTTCCGACAGCTTTGCTTCATCGAACATCTTTATGAACACAGTGGAAAATGTTCCCGCACCTGTTGAAGGTGCTGCAATGAAATTTACCCAGTGCTTCATGGAATAGCTGTAGGTCCGTGAATATATATATTCACCAAATGCTGCCCGGTATCCTATATCAAGCCACTTCTGGTTCTTCATATTCTGAAATACTTCCGTATATTTCCTGCCTGTAAGCTCCTGGGAACGTTTTCCCGTTACTTCACAGTATCTCTTGTTGGCATAAAGAATCTCGATATCCACAGGATTCTTGTCTTCTCCATCCATGATAAGCTTTGCAATGAGATAAGGCAGAGGCATCCTGTCAAGGTAACCGTTTATGATATCTGTTCTTTCATCAAGTCCCTGAGCTCCACCTGTAAGCTTCTGATTGAGTCTTCTGCTTGCCAGTTCCACTATTTCCTGAACAGTTTCCTTCTCGGTTCCTTTTGCAAATGCATATTCCCCATGGATCATAACCTTCCGGCCATCAATCTCTCTTATGGACTTAAGACTTTCCGACCATGCATTGACAGTTGACATGATCTCTTCTACATCCATATGACGCTTTGCGATTCCAAAATGGCATCCGAATAAACGGAAGATGGAAGCCACGGATCCAAAGCATTCAACCAGCCTGTCGGCAACAGCCTTAACAAGCTTCTCGGCTATTTCACGTCCGTAATCCTCTCTTATGTCCTCAAATTCAGGCACCTCAAGAACGATGTAGGCAAAGTCTTCACCATTGGTCCTTAAATTATCATCAAGCTGGGTCAGAGTAAGTATCTGACCGTAAGCATTCATAAAACCGGTAACAGGATCTATAAGACTTTCCTTCTTCAGATCGTCCTTTGATTCCACATCCTGCTCAATATCTATCATATAGCCCATGAGCCCTATGATCTCACCGTTGTTGTATACAGGGAACTTGGTGGCGGCAATATAATGTGTAACACCATTTACCACATTCTGACCCACATTCTTTCTGATGATCTCACCTTCTTCAAGTACCCTCTCCTCATCCGACTTGAAAGGTACATCATCGATATGCCAGCCCACATCTTCATCGGTTTTGCCCAGAACCACATCCTGGGACTTAAAACCATAGTATTTCAGGAAAGCATCCGTAACACCAAGGAACCTTCTGTTCTTATCCTTCCAGAAAAATTTGATATCCGAGTGATGTCTGATAGCCTCCATAAGGTCATCGTTTATATTGTAGCCCTCATCTCCCGGCTTTAAATACTTTACCTTATCCTTGAAAACCCTGGTTATGGTATCAATATCGAAAGGTTTTTCACATATCATTGCCTTTCTGTTATCAACATCTGAAACAAGTACTATCTGGAATTCCGTCCATCTGTAGCTTCCGTCCGGATGCTTCACCCTGAATACATCAAAAAAGGCAGCTTCACTCTGTTCTACTATCTTTTTCCTGTAATTCTCCGTCTTTGTAAATTCACTCCATCTGTTAATATCATCAGGATGAATGAACCCGATTGAATAATTCTGATAAAATTCATGTAGTCCGTTGACAACAGCACCCAACTTTTCATAGGGCAGATTACTGTACACAACAGTTCTTGTATCTTTGACGAAATCCAGAACATAGATGCAGTCATAGATGGAGACAACATTGCGCATGATACTGTCATTCTTCTCCTGTCGTTCCTGTTCCTCGAACTCTTTACCGTCTATGCCCGCAAGTATCATACAGCCCTGTCGGCTGTCAGCCACATTTGTAAAGCTTATGTAAAAATACCTGCCGTTGGCGATATAAGTCATCACCTCTTCCTGATGACTCTTTCTCGCTCTCGTGGCAAGCTCCGTAAATTTCTGATGTGCAAAGGCCCCCTTCGAGTTCATGACTGTCTCCAGATCCACTTCATTGCCTTCATTCATCATAACTGCCATCTGATAGCACTTTTCATTATAGAACATTACCTTGAATCCGGTTCCGTCGAAAAAGATCAGTGCCAGTGCCTGCTGCATGACAACATCAATAAGACCTGTTTTTTCATAAACAGATTTTTCTTCCCTTGTCTCAAACCTAAAGCCCCGGTCGGACATGTTCTTATATATTTCATTCACAGGAAGGGGCTTGGAATAGTAGTATCCCTGAATCTTCTCGCAACCTATGCTCTTAAGGAACGCAATCTGCTCCTCTGTTTCAACACCCTCGGCCAGAGTGTGTATACCAAGCTCCTTTGCCATCTTCACAGCCATCTTCATGATGATCCTGGATTTCTCACTGAAATCCCTAAGGAACAGCATATCTATCTTTATCTCATCAAACTGATAGTCCTTGAGAAGATTGAGGGATGAGAATCCGGAACCGAAATCATCCATCCAGACCTCAATACCGGCTTCATTAAATCTCGTAATTTCCTGCTTTATAAAATCTTCATTGTTCATAAGAGCGGTCTCTGTGATTTCCACACAGATACAGCTCCTGCGAAGATCATACTCTTCCAATGATTCTATGATGACATCCACAGGACTGCAGTTGTCAAAATCCGAACGGGAGATATTGACAGAAACAGGTACCAGGGGATTACCTATACTTTTATTTCTTGCCTGAAACTCGGCAACACGTTTCACAATAAATGTATCAAGACGGTATGAAAGACCGTTATCTTCAAGAATAGGAACAAAGTCTCCCGGGGATATAAATCCGTATACCGGATCTATCCATCTTGCCAATGCCTCGTATCCGCACACTCTCTCTGACAATGTACGTACCACAGGCTGAAGGTATAAATGTATCCACCCTTCGTCAAGAGCCTGATCAAAATGAGTGATAATATATTCAGCCATGGTATAACGCTGGGCCATCTTCTCATCAAAGCTACCGAAACGTGACCCATACTGTGCCTTTTGGGCCTGGCAGGCCATTCTTGCATAATCACAGGCCAGATTGACGGACATACCTTCTTCCACATAACAGATTCCTATCTTTACAGGCAGAGTTTTCCCGCCGTTTGCTCCGTACAGATCCTGAATGAAGTCATTCAGCTTATCTTCAAGATTAATCTGGTGACTGAATGCAAAAAACTTGTCTTCAGCGAATCTTGAGCAGTTTTCGTTAGGAAAATATTTTCTAAGTATGTCGGCAAATATACACAGTAATTTGTCTCCTTCCCTGGTTCCATACTTTGCATTAAAGCCCTTCATACCGCTGAGATTAAAATTGATCAGCACAGGTCCTGTTCCGTGTTCAAGCCCCGCCTTAATAAATTTTTCCGCACGGTTCAAAAAACTGTTTCTGGTGGGAAGCCCTGTAAGAGGATCCGGAACCTGTTCAAGATCCGACAGAAAGGTATAGCAAACAGGACCCTCTTCCGTGTCTTCACTGTACCTTCCGTAATCCTCTATATGCTTGATATTCCCATTTTTAGTCATGATGCGGAAGGTCATTCTTTGAAAGCAGTCATCATTTCTTTCAAACTGCTTTCTTATACCTTCCTGGACCATCTCCACGTCTTCCTCATATATCATTCCGAGGTATGTACCGCCGGTGAGTTCCATGAATTCCTCTATGGTTTCACACTCGTACATTTTGATGAGAGCCGCGTTGGCATAGATTATGTCTCCATTACCATAGCCGCAATAGATCAAAAATCCACCGGGCATGATATTAAGACCCTTTATCAAGCGCTCAATATTTATTTTTAAATTGTCGATGCTAAATTCTGCCCTCATTCTTACCATCTTTCCTGAAATATAACGCGAGTGTAAGATTCGACATCAAATCTCATTAATCACCTTAAAGTATTTCGGGTAAAATCCCCTTTAGTCAGAAACCCACCAGCCGATTCCTATATCTTGATAATCGACAACAAAAAAGATTTATAAAAGACATTATCTATTATTCTCATTTTTTAGTAAAAAAAAATCCCTTTAACAGACAGAGGGCAGGCAATACTCTCAATCTATTAAAGGGATTTATCTTAATTATTTTATGATGTGAATGTCAAAAGTCCATACCGGACCGCTTCGCTTTATGCGCTCTCGCCCATCTCAGGTCTGAACATAACGTCCTTATGCTTATTGAGACCGTAATACAGGACGCAGCCCAGTATTCCGCAGCCTAAGACTTCACCTCCGCCTACAGTAAGGGCCATGAACCATAATGGAAGGCTCACTGCATAGGCGTAACGAAGCACAAAAGGTACCACGATCATATTGGCGATGATCGGAGGAAGACAGCCTATAAAAGGAGACTTCTTTCTGAGCATCCATGTACCAAAAGCACCGGCAAGTGTTGCAAGACTGCCGCATATGATATCCGGAAGAACAGCTCCTCCCATGGCATTACCGATTATACATCCCACAAACAGTCCCGGAATGGCTGCCGGTGTGAACATCGGAAGTATGGTAAGAGCCTCTGCTATACGAAGCTGCACCTCTCCGAAAGAGATGGCTGCAAAAACATAAGTCAACGTCACGTACAGAGCCGCAATTAATCCGGCCTGTGTTACAAAAAGAACACCTTTATTTTTCATTTTTTTCTCCTTTAGTTTTGTTTTTCATGAGGAAGGTCTCGAACTCATGTATTTCCTTTGCTCATTGAGCAACGTTCTATAAAATACCACTTGATTTATCAAAATACAAGCCTAATGTTTCAATATCAATCGAGTATAGGAGAGCCCCCTCCTCGATGAACCGGGAAGGCCGTATCGCGTATAAAAAATCCCTCCGGAATCAGTGTCCGGAGGGTAATGTCCATATATTACTTTTTACTGTGCAATGATTCCTTCTATAAGGTAATTGCTGACTCCAACTCTAACACGATTTCCGATTTCATGCCCGTAGAATGGATTGTTGAATCCCTTAACAAGGAATCTTCTCTTATCGCCTGTTTCGCAATCTGTTACACATACGAGATTGTTATTCCTGACCATTTCCTCATTTACTGACTTAGTGTTCATCGTTTTTAAAGCCTTTCTTAAATCAATTTATCAATACAAAAAGTAAGGTTTCAGATTAACCGTTTGACATAGTATAAGACATTTTTCAAAAAATGGAAGTGATTTGATGGAAGTTTATTATTTTTTAATTCATGTTTGTGCTATATATACAGATTTTTAATCTACATGCCATGGATTTAATCAAAGTTTTTCTTATCCCTTTTCCCTGATACCGATCATTTTTATGAATCCTGTATTCTGTAACTGCTTCATATAGAGACTTAGCCTCTCATAAAGAGGTTCCGCAGCTTCTCCGTACTCATCCTTAAGGAGGACTCCGATCTCAAACACGCTTTTTTCACCGTCAATGCTCCTGAATATAAAGCTTCCCATCCCCTGAATATGAATGTGGGATACTGCAGGTTTTCCGAAAAATTTCTGGGCTATCCTGTTGGTAAAGCCCTTGTTCTCCATTTCAACAATGACCTCACCGGACGAAGTAATCGTCCGCTTGAGGTCACTGTTTATCTCAAATATGTAATCTAAGAAATTTTCTTTTTTACTCATTTCCTGTTACCGATGGCAGCCTTAAGTACAGCTGCAGAAGCTATAACTAAAATTATAAGCGCCTGAATGTTGCCGGTAGGTATAACCGAACTCAGATTTATCTTCTCTGTAATGCGGGCCACAGTAAGTACAGCAAGAAGCACTCCTATGATACCTTCTCCTGCGATAAGTCCGGAACAGAAAAGAATGCCCTTTCCTGATTCGTCATCCTCTGCACCGAACTTCTTATCAGCGAACAGCTTTATAAGTCCTCCGATCATGACAGTTGATGAAAGCTCAAGAGGAAGATAAAGTCCGATAGATACAGGCAGTGCAGGTACTCCGAGGATCTCAATTGTGATAGAGATAAAGGCACCGATAAAAATAAGAGACCATGGAAGGTTTCCGTTCATAACACCCTCAACAATCATTTTCATCATAGTCGCCTGAGGAGCAGCCAGCTTGTCTGAACCGAATCCGTAAGCATTATCAAGAAGGACCATAACTCCGCCGATGGTAAGAGCTGCAGCGATAACGCCGAAAATCTCACCTATCTGCTGCTTTTTAGGTGTAGCACCGAGTATGTATCCTGTCTTCAGATCCTGTGAAGTGTCTCCGGCCATACATGCTGCTATACAGATAACAGAACCGATGGCGATGGCTCCCTGCATGCCATGTACTCCGATGTCGCCTGAAAGCTTAAGACAGATAGTTGTTATAAGGATAGTTGCGATGGTCATACCGGAAACCGGGTTGTTGGAGCTTCCTACCAGTCCTACCATACGTGATGATACCGCACTGAAGAAAAATCCGAAGACAACTATAAGTACAGCACCAAGTAAGGTTACCGGAAGCATAGGTGCGAGCCAGATGGCAACAATTATCGCTGCGATACCAAAAAGTACAAAACGGATGTCCATATCAAGGGCTGTTCGCTCACAGGAAACCTTTCCTGCCATTTTAATGCTCTTTATGGAATCAACAAAGGTTCTTACTATAAGCGGAAGAGTCTTTATAAGACTGATGATACCAGCTGATGCAACGGAACCTGCACCGATGTACTTGATGTAATTTGCCCAGATTCCTGAAGCTCCCTTTGCGGCATAGAGTTCACTGACAGAAACCTCTGCAGGATACATTACTATATCACCGCCGAATGTCACGATGGCAGGAATAAGTACGAACCAGCCGAGAACACCGCCTGCGAACATATATGCAGAGATACGTGCTCCGCAGATGTAACCGACTGAGATAAGTGCTGGGTAAACCTCTGCTGAAAACTCTGTTTTAAGAGCTTCAATTTTAAATGAAACCACGCTCTGTACAGCCATAAGACCGTCAACCACGAACTTTATAACAGCGCCGAGTCCCATGCCGTAGAAAACAGACTTTGCTGAAGAACCGCCCTCCTCACCGGCGAGAAGTACCTCAGCACATGCTGTTCCTTCCGGATAAGGAAGCACACCGTGTTCCTGAACGATAAGTGCATTTCGAAGAGGAACCATAAAGAAAACTCCAAGCAGTCCTCCGAAAAGAGCTATAATTGTAAGTGCGATGAGCTGAGGATAGTCCATCACACCATCCTTGGCCCAGATGAACAGTGCAGGCATGGTAAAAATCGCACCTGCGGCAAGTGACTCACCTGCAGAACCCACAGTCTGAACCATGTTGCTCTCAAGAACAGAATCCTTTTTCATGATTCCTCTGATAACAGCCATGGAAATAACCGATGCGGGAATGGAAGCAGATACTGTCATTCCGACTCTCAGTCCAAGATATGCATTAGCTGCGCCAAAGATAACAGCCAGGATAAGACCCATAATGATAGATGTGGGAGTCATCTCGGGAATTACCTTATCCGCAGGAATATAAGGCTTAAATTCTTTATTCATTTTTGATTATATCTCCTATTTATTACTTTGCAGGGGTAAAGTATATCCGCACTTCCCATTCTTTGCAATCAATTCGGATATTTTATACATTCCTGTCGGAATCTCTGAATATATATACGACTATTTGTAAATAATTCATAAAGAATTATTTGAGTTTTATTATTGTTCAGTCTTCTTTCAGAAAAAATCCCATTAAAAAATTGCGGTAAGATGTTCCTCTTACCGCAATCCCCTAATCATACATACCCCCTCGGGTATGTTCCTGCCTATAATTTCCGTGAATTTCATAATTCTCCATGTTTAGTTTATGCCGAAATTTTACTTATTCACTTAATTTCAGCTGCACATACCCATCTCTATTCCGGCAGTTGACTTTTCTATCTTTGCAATCTGATCTATATAGTCCAGAGCTCCCTTACTCAGTATTCTCCTTATGTCAAATTCGCAGGATCCCATACAGCTTTCATAAAGCTTATCAAGATTGGCATCATAATTCAGCTGTATAAACGTCTCAGTGCCCACAGTTTCATTGTGAACCTTCATGATATGGAAATATCTTGGGGTAGCCTGCACAGCAGCGATAAGGGCCTTTTTGCCTGTCGTGAATTCGTATTCGAATCCTCTTCTTTTAGCTATTCTGTCAAGATACTTGGAAAAATCCACCAGTGTACCCACATTCACAAAGGGAGTCCTGTGCTCATTTTTTAACTGTAATAAAAAAGCTGCTATGATGTTGGTCTCCGCTATCTTCATCACCGTGCCCTCCGATCCATAAAAGATATGCCAACGAATATAATCGTCATAAACTCCTATCGCTGTCTGAATTAATATCAGGTACATTCTTATTATGACAATATCATACATTTTATTCAATCACAAAACTGTCACACTATAAGATTATTTTTATTACATTTGATAACAATTTTTTCTGTATAAATATAAAGGAAAATTATATTCTCCGGCGAAGCTCTTCTTTCTTATTCCACAATATGGGTAGCCTTATCGAACAAATCGAAAAGCTGTTTCTTTCTTTCTATAAACTTTTCAATATTATCGAGATAATCCGGTATAGACTTGCCGTTATCGCATCTCTCCACGCGTTTATGCGTAGGATCTCCATCCTTTGAAGGGAGTACTGCCTTACTGCTGGTACCGGCTCCGCAGCCAACCACAGTATGCTTCTCTTCCATCATAAGTATATTGTAGAGACACTCCTTGCCTTCTTCACAGTAACCCACATTCTCCAGGTTTCCGGCCATGTTTTTCTGACGATAGAGATAATATGGCTTTAGACCCAGTACCTCAGCGGTATACGCGGATGCCTTCATCATACGGGTTATCTCAGGATATCTGAATGCAGGTGCCTTTTCACCCGCGGAAACAGTATTCTCTCCTCTCATACCCGCTGCCAATGCTTCCTCCTGAAGTCTTGTTTCGGCAACTATCTCATTCTCATCTCCGGCACGGTAGACCCCGGCCCAGAAATCTCTTTCCAGAGTAAGGCGGGCCGCTCTCTTGATTGCAAGACTGTGAACAGTGAGACTGTCAGGCTTGTACTTCGCTATCTCGCAAAGAGTATGGGTGACCTCAGGAAGCTTCTCCCCGGGAAGACCGAGAATTATATCCATATTTATGTTCTCAAATCCAACTTCTCTTGCAAGCAGGTACTTCTCTATAACAGAATCAACACTGTGCTTTCTTCCAATGAGATCAAGAGTCTTCTGATTAAAGGTCTGAGGATTTACAGAGATTCTGTCTACCCCTGAAGCCTTCAGTATCTCGAGCTTTTCTCTTGTGATGGAGTCGGGTCTTCCCGCTTCAACCGTGAACTCCACTATTCCCGGCATACCGGTAACTGTATTCATAAAGTCATGGGTTGATCCTGCATTCCCGCTTCCTGACTCATCACCACGAAGTAAAGGAATATTTGCTTTTCCACACTCCTCATGAACTATATCCATGAGAACCTGCAGCCACTTTTCATCGAGAGATGTAGGTGTACCGCCACCGATATAAATAGTCTGAAGGGGCTTTTTCTGTTTTCCGCAAAGCTCCGATACGGTAAATCTTATTTCCCGGCGCAGATTATCCATGTACTCGGAAAGACGCTTCTCCCAGATATCTATGGTATTGCTGAGGAATGAACAGTAAAGACATCTGGTGGGACAGAATGGAATGCCGATGTACAAGCTCCAGCCCTCTTTGTAGGTCTTTCCTGTCTTTTCAAAAATGCGGTTCAGTATGTGATGCTCCCTCACTGCTATATCAATCATGAGGTCAAGCTTCTCGCCCTTAATACAGTATTCTGCAGTCAGAGCTTCCTTTATGCCCTTGATATCTTCCTCAGTTATCATATCTCCGAAATCCGCTTTATAACTTTTATAAGATTCTTTCTTCTGTTTTGAATCCAGGGCATATTTATTTGTAGTTCTCCCATCAGATGTATCCTGCTTTTTGAAACCGGATTTTTCAGTTGCACCGTTAACAATGATCTTCTTGTTCTTTTCCGCTGCAGCTTCCACCATTGGACTCACCAGAGAAACCGGTCTTATGCCTGTAAGGTCACCCCAGGGAAGTTCCTTTCCGGTCATTCCCACCAGAGTGTCGTATAGTTCAGCCTTAATCACTGATTTATCGTCCTTCCTTACGCCTGTAAGCGGCATCTCAGAAGCCGTGATTTCAAGAGTCAGCCTTATCTTATCTTCAGATGCTCCCTCCGGAGTCACCTCATGAGCCATCTTTGCCCTGTTCTTTGTGGACTTTTTATTTACTTCGGTAACTTCTCCCGTAGCCTTTGCCAGTTTCAAGGCGTTCTTCTCTTCCTGAGTAGTATTTGTAAAACGAACTTCCTCACCTGTACGGATTTCAAAATCCTCACCGGGATAGAATTCCTGTACAAGCTCTCTTATATCCTGCTCAAAGCTTTCCGAAGCCTTATCCAAAATCAGTCTTATCATATAAACCTCTTTAATTGAGTATGAAAAAGCATATTACTCTTTTTCGTGTTGGATGTCCCATGTGTGTTCCTGCGAACTCAAGGACCCACCTTTTTGCGAATAAAAATCTGGTTTAAACGCAGATACGCGTATAAACCAGTTTGATTAATGTACCGTGTTAATAATTGTCATTGGTTCAAAGAGTTAAACTTCAATAATCAAATAAAGTCAAATCCTCTGGCCAGAGGGTTGTATCTCTTCTCGATTCCTATACCGGTCTGAGGACCATGTCCCGGAAACACGGAAGTCTCAACGGGAAGTGTCAGGAGCTTCTCTCTGATGCTTGAAGTTATCTCACTCAGTGATCCTCCCGGAAAATCTGTTCTTCCATGTGAGCCCTGAAAAAGTGTATCCCCGGAAAACAGTACAGGTACGATTTTTGCTTCACTTGCACCGTTAGGAATATAGGATAGGCCGTCCTCGATATAAAAACACACAGAACCCTTTGTATGTCCCGGAGTTCCTATGACCTTCCATTCCCTTCCAAGGTAGGTTAAGCTCTCATCACCTGAAAAGGTCTCGAAGTCATCTCTACTGTACTCTATAGGAGAATACATAAAACCAAGACTCAGGTTTGCCTCAGGATCAGTCATCATGTCAGCGTCAGAAGCCGAAACATAAATCCTGATACCGAAATGCCTTGCCACCTCTCCCGCAGCTTTTATATGGTCAAAGTGTGCATGGGTGAGGAGGATGGCCACAGGCTTCACGGAAAGCTCATTTTCCGCAATGTTTATGATGTGATCCCCGTTGTCAGCCGGATCGATGATAACGCATTCCCGCGTATCACTGTCATAACAAAAATAAACATTGGTCTCCAGCATCCCGGTAGTATATTTAGATATCTTAAGCATATAACCCTCCGGTCATCATTCTGAAACAGTTTTTTTCAGCCCTGGGCTCTTACGATATCCACAACTCCCGCTATCTTATGAATCTTGCTCACAAGTGTCTGAAGCTCAGTCTTGTTATGTATATCGAAGGAAACCGTGATGGTAGCCTTGTCGTTCTTGCCGACTCTTGATGTAAGAGCCTTGATGTCGATGTTTGAATCCGTGAACATCTTTGAGATATCCACAAGAAGACCGACTCTGTTGTTGGTAAATATCTCAAGCTCTGTGGAATAAGTCTCACCTGCGATGTCAGACTGCCACTCCGCTTCGATAAGTCTCGCCTTCTCATCCTCAGGCAGATTCATCATATTGATACAGTCAGTTCTGTGAATGGTTATACCACGGCCTCTGGTCACAAAACCGACAATTTCATCTCCCGGTACAGGTGAACAGCACTTCGCATAACGAACGGCAAGATCATGTATGCCCTTGACAACGATTCCTGACTTTGATTTACGGATGATCTCAGGCTTCTTGGTCATGCCCTCAAGATTCTGAAGAACATCCTCGTCGGAAACTGTAGTCTCCTCGGACTTGTGCTTAAGCTCTATGAGCTTTGCGATGACCTGTGATTCCTTGATACCGCCCCGTCCTACAGAAGCAAGTATAGCCTCCCAGTCCACATAGCTGTATCTTCTGATGACTCCCTCGATGTATTCAGGCTTTGTAAGTTCGCTGAGATTATAGCCTCTTGACTTCGCATAGCTTGAAAGAAGATCCTTTCCATGATCGATGTTCTCATCCTTCTGCTCATGCTTGAACCACTGATTGATCTTATTCTTTGCCTGAGTGGACTTACATATCTTGAGCCAGTCACGGCTTGGTCCATGGGAATTCTGTGAGGTAATCACCTCAACACGATCACCGTTCTGCAGCTTATAAGTAACAGGAACCAGCTTTGAGTTGACCTTGGCGCCGACCATCTTGTTTCCCACAGCAGAATGAATGGCGTAGGCAAAGTCTATAGGACATGAACCTGCGGGAAGATTCTTTACATCACCCGACGGAGTAAAGCAGTAAACATTTTCATTGAACAGGTTAAGGTCAGACTTTACCATGTTCATGAATTCCTTTGAGTCGGACTCGTCCTTCTGCCACTCAAGGATCTCATGGAGCCAGTTCATCTTAACGTCCTCATTCTGAGAGACATTTTCCTTGGATCCGCCGGATTCCTTGTACTTCCAGTGGGCAGCGATACCGAACTCGGCTGTACGGTGCATGTCGAAGGTGCGTATCTGTATCTCAAAAGGCACGCCGTCCCTTCCGATGACGGTGGTATGAAGGGACTGATACATATTGGGCTTCGGCATGGCGATATAGTCCTTGAAACGTCCCGGAATCGGCGTATACATCTTATGGATAACACCGAGAGAGGCATAGCAGTCCCTGACTGTATCTACGATAATTCTGATTGCAAAAAGATCATAGATCTGGTCGATGGTCTTGTTCTGGTTGACC
>DFGZ01000347.1 GCA_002371295.1 Oribacterium sp. UBA3737
CGGCAGCTCATTCTGTACTTTAATTGGCATACGAACATCTCCTTAATCGGGGCTTTACCCCGTTGATTTTTTTACTATAAAAACCTGTAAGACGATGTCATCCTTACCCGATAAAACCTGAGAAGATAGACATTTAAACAATAGTATACCTTAACTGTTACGGAAATAAAACCATCCCCGGCACTACATTTTTGTAATCTGTATTTATAAATATCATTCCAATGCCGATGTACAACATAAGTGTGAACAGTAAAGGAACATACGGATTTCAGATAAATATTGACAAATCATGATGAAATGCTACAATATCCTTTACAAATGAATACTTATTCAGAGTCGGTGGAGCTACATAGGAGCTATGAAACCGCAGCAACCCCGTTCAACGGAAGGTGCTAACCTGAGCGAACTAATTTTGTTTCGAACAATAAGAGGATGCTTATTATAGGCCGGTCGATTGTTCGACGGGCTTTTTCTTTTGGGATCAGACCACTTTCATCCTGATTTCATTTTCGAAACACAAGGACGCTATGCGTCAGAAAGGATTTTTTATATGTTATTTTCATCAGAGCAGGTATCTAACGGACACCCTGACAAAATCTGTGACCAGATTTCAGATGCTATCGTTACAGACATTCTCCAGCATGATAAGGCAGGACGTATCGCAGCAGAGACAACTATCAAGGATTATGAGATCACAATTCTCGGCGAGGTAACAACCAATTACGATCCTGATTATGAGGCATTAACTCGTAACGTTCTCAAGAATATCGGTCTTACTGATGTAGATAAATACCAGATTCGTCTTCTTATCTCCAAGCAGTCACCTGATATCGCCATGGGCGTTGATAATGACGGTGCCGGAGATCAGGGTATGATGTTCGGATATGCCACAAACGAGACAGAAGAGCTTCTCCCTATCCCTTATGTTCTTTCAAACAGAGCACTTCTTAAGCTCAGAGAGTTCAACATTAAGGATGGCTTCAAGCAGCTTCGTCCGGATGCCAAGGCTCAGGTATCCTTCGATTACGATACACATCGCATCGATACCTTCCTTATCTCAACACAGCATGCTGAAGAGACTTCTCTTGACACAGTTCGCGAGATAGTTTCCGCAATCATGAAGGAAACTGCCGAGGAGCTTGGTCTCAACACCGATTTCAGAATTCTCGTCAACCCTACAGGACGTTTTGTTCTGGGTTCATCCTTCGCTGATTCAGGTCTTACAGGACGTAAGATCATTGCAGATACCTACGGCGGAGCAGCACACCACGGCGGCGGAGCTTTCTCAGGAAAGGATCCAAGTAAGGTTGACCGTTCAGCTGCTTATATGGCTCGTAAGATCGCAAGAGACATCGTAAAGGCAGGAAAGGCTGACCGTTGTGAAGTTCAGCTCGCATACGCTATCGGTGTAGCAGAGCCTGTATCGGTTTATGTAGACTGCTTCGGCACAGAGAAGGAAGACCGCAACAAGATCTGGGATGAGATCAAGCATAATTATGACCTCACGCCAAAGGGAATCATCAATTCACTTAAGTTAAGAGATGTAGATTACAACCTCGTTTCAAGCTATGGCCACTTCGGTAAGCCTGAGCTTCCATGGGAGCAGTGATAGTTTATATCTGCCAAATATATAACTATTTCGATAATTTATGTTATTATAATGCAGTCACTACGGTGGCTGCATTTTTTGTGCTCGATTCTGATGAAAGATCGGAGGACCATCAATTGAAGTTTTCACCCGAAACAAATAAATACAAGAAAAAAACTCTCTGGCATGACTGGCTGACCTACGATTTTATAATAGGTATCCTTCTTCAGATTGTGCTGTTTCTCATAGCCATGTTTGTATGGAACATGAAATTCCCAAAGCTTTTCTTTGAAAGGCCTACAATACTAAACGTCCTTTATCTCTTCATGTTTCTGCCATTTTTTGCAGGAGTTTTCGGATTATGGGCAAGGACAAGTGAACTTCCCGTGTGGGCAAAGTTCTTTACTGCTGTCTCACTTCCGGTACTGATACTGGGCATGATATCGACATTGATCTTATGTATAGTGCCGCCCTACTGCTCCAGCACAACAAGTCCCGGTCAATACATGATAGTGGATAATGATGTTGATCCGGAAAGCTTCAGAATATGTAAAGAATTATTCCCGGAGCACATCTCATCGGCATCCGGCAACACCTCATACCGCTACTATAAATACAGCAGTATCCTTGAAAACGATTTTCACCTTAGTCTCGGTGAGACTCTTTCGGAAGATAAGTTCAAAGCGGAAAGTGACCGTATACTTTCTCTCGATATCTTGAAAGATGCCTCCGTTTCTTCTTCAAAAGATATTACGCTTATCGATACTACATTAAATGGGGATCTCATTCTGCATGTCACACTCGACAAAGCATATAACCGTATAATATATGCCGCCGGCTACAATAGACTTCGTTGAACTGCATATTTTCACGATTCCGGCTTTCCCGGCTTTTAAGAACGCTCCTGCGGCTCCCGCACATTTAATCCCATGCATATAAAAAGCCGATCAGATTTATCTGACCGGCTTTTTCAGGAAGATATTAATCAATCAGCAAAGCTGATATGATCACTTATTGTAATTTACGATGGTGCCAAAATCAGGCTTAAGTGATGCACCACCGATAAGACCGCCATCGATGTCAGGCTTGGACAAAAGCTCGGCAGCATTGCCTGCATTCATAGATCCGCCGTACTGAATACGAACAGCCTCAGCAGTAGCTGCATCATACATCTTAGCAATAAGATCACGAATAAGCTTGCAAACCTCTTCTGCCTGATCTGAAGTAGCTGTCTCACCTGTTCCGATAGCCCAGATAGGCTCGTATGCGATGACAAGCTCCTTAACCTGATCAGCAGTTACTCCGTCAAGATCCCATGTGATCTGTCTCTCTATCCATTCCTTGTAAGTACCAGCCTTACGAAGTGCCAAAGACTCACCGCAGCAAAGAATCGGCTTAAGACCTGAAGCAAATGCCTTCTTAACCTTTGCATTGATAAGGATATCATTCTCACCGAAAATATCTCTTCTCTCGGAGTGTCCGATGATAATGTACTCAACGCCTGCATCCTTAAGCATAGGAGCAGAAATCTCACCTGTAAAAGCACCCTTGTCTTCAATATAGAAGTTCTCAGCACCAACATGTACGTTTGTGTCCTTAACAGCCTCTACAACAGGTA
>DFGZ01000253.1 GCA_002371295.1 Oribacterium sp. UBA3737
CAGTGGGCCGCCACTCGTGGCAGGTCCCTTGGGGACCTGTCATATAGCCCCAGCCCTCGCGAAGCGCCCTTCAATGGGCTGGGGTTCCCACCCGCTCCGGGCACCGAATTCTGACCGGATAAATCAGTTCCCTCTGTGCCATGTCTTCGGCAGGAAAATGATCATGACCGGAAGTATCTCGAGACGACCTGCAAGCATGTCTATGGTAAGGATGATCTTACTGATGTCAGAATACTCTGAATAGTTGCAGACAGGTCCCACTGCTCCGAGACCTGGTCCTATGTTGTTGAAGGTAGCTGCTACAGCAGAGAAGTTCGTTACAAAATCAAACTTATCGAAGGATACGATAAATACCGATACAAGGAAGATCAGTACATACATGATGAGGTAGCAGTTAACCGATGTGACAACGGACTGTTCCAGTCGCTTTCCCTCAAGACGGATATGTCTTACGGCTTCAGGATGGATAAGGACCAGAAGCTCCTTTCCTATTTCCTTAAAAAGAATGATGACTCTTGAAACCTTGATACCACCACCGGTGGAGCCTGCGCAGGCACCGCAGTACATCAGGAACAGGAGGATCATCTTGCTGGCCTCAGGCCAGGTGTCAAAATCCAGAGTTGAGAAACCGGTAGTTGTTATGAGGGATGCCACAGTAAAGAAACTGTGATGCAGGGTATAGAGTATATCACCGCCATACATCTTCAATATGTTGAAAGCGATAAAAAATGCAGATACCAGTACTATGCCGAGATAGACTCTCGCTTCCTCACAGTGTACGGCATCCCTGTATTTACGCTTCTGAAGCAGGTAGTAAACATTGAAATTTACACCGTACATCAGCATGGCAACAGTGATAAATACCTGACTTATCATACTGTAATCTGCCATTCCGGAATTACGTACTGCAAATCCTCCGGTTCCGGCTGAACCAAAGGCGATACAGAGAGAATCAAACAGCGGCATGCCGCTCAGGAAGAAAATGACTACCCATGCGACTGTCATCCAGAAATAGATTTTGTACAGTGCCTTTGCTGTATCGGCGACTCTCGGAACCATCTTGCTGACATCCGGTCCCGGTGACTCTGCCTTCATTATCATCATATTGTAGCCGCCGCCCAGGGGAAGTATGGTGAGAACCAGAACCAGAACTCCCATTCCGCCGACCCAGTGACTGAAGGAACGCCAGAAAAGAAGTCCCTTTCCCAGATGCTCTACGTCGCTCAAAATCGAAGCTCCGGTGGTTGTGAAACCGGAAACGATCTCGAACACGGCGTCTATATAGTGTGGTATGGTGCCGCTTATATAGAAGGGCAGGGCTCCTATCAGGGACATAACCACCCAGCTCAGGGCACAGATAACGAAACCCTCACGTACATAATATGCGGTACGTCTGGGCTTTGTGAGTGTCCCCAATGTGCCGATGAGGAAAGCCATGATGGCGCCTACACCCAGGGCTGTAAACGCCCAGATTTCCTTATAAATCAATGCACATCCCATGGGCAGCAGCATAAGCGCCGCTTCAAGCTGCAGTACCCAGCCAAGTACATAGATTATCATGTTAATGTTCATGTAATATAAGCTCCCTTATGCAAGTATATCCTTCAGATCGTTGAAGCCTGCGTTCGTGGTTATGACGATGACATTGTCACCCGGAAGCATGAAGTCTGAACCGCCCGGAGTGATGAGCTTCTTTCCGCGGACTATGGCGGCGATGAGGACATTGTCCTTAACCTTAAGCTCTGCAAATGTATGCTTAATGAGTGAAGGATCGTTTCCTACCTTGAATTCAAGGGCCTCGGCTCTTCCGTCAGCTATCTTGTAGAGGGTCTCTACATTGGAGCCCTGTGAGTTCTGAAGGGCACGTACATACTGTACGATATGATCCGCAACGATCTGCTTGGGATAAATAATGGAGCCGAGATTCAGCTCGGTAATTACATTTTCAAAGGAAATTCTGTTTACCTTTGTCACGAGTCTGGCGTTGGAGAGCTTTCTTGCATAGAGTGAGAGCATGATGTTCTCTTCGTCGAAGCCTGTCAGTGAACAGAAGGCGTCTGTGTTCTCTATGCCTTCCCTAAGGAGCAGATCCTGATCGGTTCCGTCTCCGTTGATGATGGTGGCCTCAGGAAATTCCTCGGCAAGGAAATCACATCTTTCTTTTTTGCTTTCTATGATCTTCAGGTTGCAGCGGAACTTTGTAAGGTTCATGAGCTTCGCAATATAGTAGGTTATGCGTCCGCCACCGACTATCAAAACGTTTTTGATAGGTGAGAAAACGATACCCAGCTTTTTGACGAAGATGTTGGAGTTCTGGACATTGGCAATGAAGCTGATAACATCTCCTGCCTGAAGCTCGTTCATACCTGAAGGTATGATGACTTCTTCTCCTCGCTCTATGGAACAGATGAGAACGTTTATGTTAAGTGTCCTGTGAAGATCCTGAAGTTTGATGCCGCAGAGGGCGCTGTTCTCGGGAACCTTCACTCTTATAAGATCGATATTTCCCCTGGAGAAGCTGTCCACCTTGATGGCTGACGGGAAACGGAGAAGTCTTTCAACTTCCTTTGCCGCTGCCATTTCGGGATTGATGACCATGGCGAGGTTAAGCTCGTCTCTGAGATATGAGATCTCATCGGTGTACTCCGGATTTCTGATTCTGGCGATGGTGCTGCAGTTGCCTTCCTTTTTAGCGATAAGGCAGCAGAGCATGTTGATCTCATCAGAATCCGTTGCGGCTATGAGCACATCTGCATTTTTTACGCCGGCTTCCTGCTGAGCCTGAAGCATGGCGCCGTTTCCGTTGATGCCCATTACATCTATGGAATCGACAGCATGACGGAGAGCTTTCTCGTCACTGTCGATGATAGTGATATTGTGATTTTCCTTATTGAGCTGAGCGGCAAGAGTCAGACCGACCTTGCCACAACCTACAACTACAATATTCATAGTCTATAATTACTCCTTTTGTTCCCGGAAAAGGTTCATATATCGCTTTTGTCTTCTGCGCCTGAACCTGCCCTGTCCCGTTCGTCCAGATCCCTCTGCAAAGGTTCCAGATAATGGACGAACATATCCTTCAATGATCGAATGGCATAGTTATGATCCAGTTCGTCATAATTGAAGGATTTCTTTCCTCCGTTTTCCATCCGCTCCCAGAAGTAACGGATGTCTCTGAAAGGAATATAGAAGGTCTCATTTCTTCCGGTGAATGAAAGTATGATAAAACTGATTCCGCCCTGTTCCTCAAATTCCTGCATGAACTTTACCTGATGAGGATGAAGGTTTTGAAGTGGCCATAAGTCCTTGGCACATTCCTTTGCATCAAAGCAGATGGGAATGCCCTGCACCAGACCGATATAGTCTACAGTGGACTTCTGTTCAAAGTAGGCCAGTGTTATCTGGGTGTGGGATTCGTTCATGTTGATAGGCGTGATGGGGGTCGGAATCTTCTGTACCACAGCCAGATGCTTATCGAGATAAGCATCGTTGGTGCGGTTTATCAGATCCTCAAGCTGTGAGCCTCGAAGCCCTCTTGACTTCCAGGTGCCCATCAGGCCTTACTTTCTTTAAGCCAGCTTTCCCAGTCTGATACCATGGCTGACTTGTCATCGAAATAATTGATGCGCATAGCCTCACGGCACTCTGAAAGAGTCTGGTTTGTTACCTTAACGGCATGGTCTGTACCGGCCTTTAAGATGTCGTATACGTCACCGATATTCTGTTCCCACTTGGCACGCTCGGTACGGATAGGATCCAGCATCTCCTCCACAACCTTGAGAAGGAATTTCTTACACTTCATGTCGCCTAAGCCGCCTCTCTGATAGTGCTCCTTCATCTCCTGAAGATTCTTGTAATCAGGGAAGTAATCAGCGAACTGGCTGTCATCACGAAGGAAGGCATCAAGGTAAGTGAATACCATATTGCCCTCGATATGTCCGGGATCATCGATGTTGATGTGAGTAGGATCTGTGTACATGCTCATGATCTTCTGCTTTACGGACTTTGAGTCATCTGAAAGATAAATGCAGTTTCCGAGAGACTTGGACATCTTTGCCTTTCCGTCGAT
>DFGZ01000051.1:0-22840 GCA_002371295.1 Oribacterium sp. UBA3737
GCATTGATTTTAAAACAAAGAATCAGGCTGCAACTGTCATGATTTCCACAGGCAGTTTTCTTAATGCGGCACTCTCATAGATTCGGGCGCATATTCTGTATCGCCTGAAGGTATTCAGTGCCTCAGCCTTATTACAGTACACTTTCCAGAAGCCACATGTAAGACAGTCTCTGCCATCATGGCGTATGAACTCTTTTACATCCTCAACAGGAAAACCAAGGAATAGTCCTATCTCATGCGGAAAACATTCATAATCAGAAAGTCTTTTCATGAGAAAATCAACTCTCCCGTCCAGAATGATATCTTCTGTAGGGCCACATTCCGGATAGCCAAGTGATCTGAGTATTTTACATGCTGATTCATTACACAGATCATTTACCAGCTGGGATTTTCTGTATACATATATCAGAGAGTTATTCTTTTTACTCCTTATTCTTTTTATAAAGATACCGAGGGGATTTAGTTTCGAGCTCAGTATCGCAATCTGAAATTCCAGAACCGATACAGGTATATCAGAAATATTGAAAATGGAGCCTGTTTTCAGACCGGCCAGGGTCTGGGAACAGTTTCTTAAAAGCTTTTCACTGAGTTCGTCTGCCATTGTTTTTTCCTAACTTTATTTCCTGTAATATTTTTTGAATTTAAACTGCTGCAAGCTTCTTACCGAGCTCTTCACAGGCTGCCTTTGCGGCATCATCAGGTGATTCGTTAGCGATCACACCTTCGCCGTCTACTACTGTGGCTCCGGCCTTCTGCATACGCTCTGTCCAGTTGCGCATCCACTCGCCATCACCCCAGCCGTATGAACCAAAGAGACCGATGGTTTTTCCTGAAGCGAACTTTTCAACTTCCGCAACAAATGGTTCCATCTCGCTTTCCTCAAGTTCTTCCGCACCCATTGCCGGGCATCCCAGAGCAAATGCTGCAGCATCCTTAAGTGATTCTGCGGATACATCTGATACTGAAACTACCTGTGCTTCATTGCCGGCAGCCTCGACACCCTTACCTACAGCCTCTGCCATCTCCTGTGTGTTTCCTGACTGTGTCCAGTAAATTACATAAATCTTATTCATGACATCCCTCCATGTTTTTAATAATATGAGTTAGACGTCGCTAACCATATGTATTATAGGTTAGAGAGAGCTAACTGTCAATTAAATAGTTAGTTTTATCTAATTAAAACACTGGAAATAAACATTAATATAAATAAGCTAAGATATTAAATGTCGTTCAGCTTCACAGCACATGAATATGTAAGGTGATGCTTCCGGTGAGGGGCAAATTCTTCTGATATTCACAGCATTAAATGGAATACGTCATCTGTAAGCGGAAATGATTTTGTCATTGGCAGAATGGTATTGTTTTAATATTCAATAATTGGTAAAATTCAGAGACAGATAACTTCAGTTCTTTATATGCGTCTGATTCGGACTGCAGTTCTCATGTATATATCGGATAACAGAAAGTCTGATATGTTACATCGCTCCTTCGTTGATCGAAATATCAGGGGACGATGCTTTATTATGAAAGGAAAAAATATGGCAAATCCAATAGTTACTATCACCATGGATGACGGTAAGGATATCAAGATCGAGCTTTATCCTGATATCGCTCCTATCACAGTTGAAAATTTTGTTAAGCTTGTAAAGGACGGATTCTATGATGGACTTACTTTCCATCGTATCATTCCGGGATTCATGATTCAGGGCGGAGATCCTGATGGAAACGGAACAGGCGGACCCGGCTGGAATATCAAGGGTGAGTTCTCATCAAACGGTGTGAAGAATGATCTTAAGCACACACGTGGAGTTATATCCATGGCTCGTGCCATGAACCCGGATTCTGCAGGCTCACAGTTTTTTATCATGCATGCTGATGCACCTCATCTTGATGGCGAGTATGCTTCTTTCGGTAAGGTTATCGAAGGCATGGACGAGGTTGACCGCATCGCAGCAACACCTACAAGCTGGGGTGATGCCCCTGTTATTTCAGTGACTATGACAAAGGTTACAGTTACAGAGTGATTATAGAACAAAACGGAGATGACTGATTTTTTGTCAGTCATCTCCGTTTTGTTTTTAATAAGTATTTAAGAAGCTTCTAACCTGGCTTTACTTTCTGAGATCTATTCCTCTTATTACCTTTCTCAGAGGAAGGATGGATACAGGATTTACAGAAAGCTCATCAACTCCGTAGCGGAGGAATGTCTCTGTAAGTGTGAGATCGGAACCGAGCTCACCGCAGATTCCTACCCATGCGCCATGACGGTGTCCTGCCTCGATAGTCATCTTAATCTCCTTGAGAACAGCCGGATGATGTGTGTCAAGGAAAGGATCCAGTGCAGCGTTCTGTCTGTCTATGGCCAGAGTATACTGTGTGAGATCGTTTGTTCCGATTGAAAGGAAATCACACTCCTCTGCCAGCTCGTCTGCGATCATAACAGCAGCCGGAGTCTCTATCATGACACCGATGCTGTACTTACCTATGTTGTACCCCTTTTCCTCAAGTTCTGCCGTGCACTCCTGTATAAGCTCCTTACACTCGTGGAGCTCTCTTGTAGAAATGATCATAGGGAACATGATGCCCAGGTTACCGTAGGCAGATGCTCTGAGAAGTGCCTTCAGCTGAGTCTTGAAGAATTCTCTTCTTGTGAGGCAAAGTCTGATAGCTCTGCATCCCATGGCAGGATTCTCTTCCTTGATGAGATTCATGTAGTCCACCTGCTTGTCGGCACCGATATCACATGTACGGATGATTACCTGCTTTGGAGCGAGGGACTCAACTGCCAGTCTGTAAGCATTGAACTGCTCCTCTTCTGTAGGATAGTCCTTGCTGTTGAGATATACGAACTCTGAACGGAAAAGTCCTACTCCGCCGGCATCGTTCTGCTGAACGAGACCGATGTCTGAAGGGCCGCCGATATTGGCATATACCTTGATGGTCTTTCCATCGATGGTTGTGTTGCTCTGTCCCTTGAGTTCCTGAAGAAGAGCCTTCTGCTTAAGGTCTGAATCTCTCTTGTTGCGAAGGGAAATCATGAGATCCTCAGTAGGCTCGATATATGCACAGGCATTGTAACCATCGAGGATAGCTGTCTTTCCGTCCCATTTGCTTGCGACTTCACCGCACTGTACAAGTGCAGGGATACCCATGGATCTTGCAAGTATAGCTGTATGGCTGTTGAGAGAACCTTCTCTTGTGATGATTCCGAGGAGCTTTGACTTATCAAGACGTACAGTCTCTGAAGGGGTGAGATCGTTGGCCACAAGGATAGCCGGCTCACTTCCCTGCATTGACTCAGGATCTATTCCGAAAAGAATATTGAGGACAGCCTGCTCTATATCATAGATGTCAGCTGAACGCTCCTTCATGTATGGATCATCCATCTCGGCAAAAACTCTTGCCTGATTGTTGAAAGCTGTCTTTACAGCGTACTCCGCGTTGTGCTTCTGGGTCTGGATGATTTCCTTTGTGGCGTCAATGAGGTCATCATCCTCGAGCATCATGGCATGAACCGAGAAAACCTCGGCACTGTCTTCACCTGCATCGATAACAGCCTTTTCATAGAGAGCATTCTGCTGGTCAATAGCCTTCTCCCTTGCATCTTCAAATCGTGCAAGCTCAGCATCTGTGTCCTCTATAAGCTTTTCACTGATAACGACTTTAGGTGGAGTATATACTTTGATCTTTCCTATGGCAATTCCGTTAAGAACGCTTTTTCCTGTTGCAACTTGCATATTATCTCCTTAAAAAAAAACACCTCCCGGAGATACCATCCGGTTATCCGAGAAGTGTTTTAAAATTATAGTGTTACGGTGTTAATAATGATGTGATGAGAAAAAATTTCCGGTCTTACATCCTAACCATCCTTCTTAAAGAAAATCAGAAATTCTCCTTAAGTGACTTCTCAAGTTCAGCTGCGCAAGCCTCTTCATCATCGCCCTCGATCTGAACCTTGATTGTATCGCCCTGCTTGATGCCCATGCCCATAAGTGCAAGAAGCTTCTTCATGTCAACATTCTTGTCACCCTTGAAAATAGTTACCTTTGAGCTGTATGCCTTTAAGGCCTTTACAAGAACTCCTGCCGGACGTGCATGAATTCCGTTTGGATCATTGACTGTGTATTCGATTTCTCTCATAATATGTATCTCCTTTTTTTACTTTTGTTTATTATAGTATATGTTTACAAAAATAAACAAGGCTAAATTGATAAAAATCAGTCAATTATAAAAAAATAATGTGAAGCGCTTGATATTTTTGTCATCCTGCGCTTCACATCCGGAATAATACTGAAGAAAACCAGTCAGTATCTATTAAATTTTTACTTCATTATAATCATCGCTGTTTGTCAGAAGAACAACTACTATATCAGGATGATTTGCTGCCTTGATGGCACTTCTTGAGAATTTAAGTATAGGCTGACCCGCAGTTACCTTGTCACCTTCCTTCACAAGGGGCTCAAATCCCTCGCCGTTCATGGCTACTGTGTCAACTCCCACATGAATAAGAACCTCCATGTCATTAGGACCTGTGATTCCCACAGCGTGCTTTGATTCCGCAACTGAGGAAATCTCACCATCGTAAGGTGCATATACTGTTTCGTCTTGAGGTTCGATACCTACACCTTGTCCGAGTACACCTGTTGCAAAGGTCTCATCAGGGATCTTGTCCTGGGCTATCACTGTTCCCTTTACGGGAGCAAGTACTGTTCCTGCTTCACATGTTATAACAGGCTTCTGTTCGAAGGAAGGTACTTCCTTTTCCACTGCCTCTTCTGCTTTCTTAGGTGCCTTTGTTTCTTCGTTCCATGTTAACCATGCGCCGGCAAACGCAATGCCTCCTGAAACAATAAGAAGTACTGTATAAACAGGAATGTTGTTGATTGTAAGGTATCCGGGGATACCGGTTACACCATATGCTGTTGCTCCGATACCTGTTAATGCACCGAAGATGGAACCTACGGCACCACCGATCATACCGGCAATGAATGGCTTATAGAAACGAAGGTTCACACCGAAGATAGCCGGCTCTGTGATTCCGAGAGATGCGGAAAGAGCTGAAGGGATGGCGATGACCTTTGTCTTGTTGTTCTTAGCCTTGAGACCTACTGCGAGGCAGGCACCGAACTGTGCGAAGTTTGCAGCTGAGGCAATAGGCATCCAGGTGTTAAGCATAAGAGCCGGATCTGAAAGCATACCTGCTTCGATGACGTTGTACATATGGTGAAGACCCATAACAACGGTGACAGGATATACAGCACCCATTATCATTGCACCGAAAGGATTCTTTACCAGAACTCTCGCACCGCTGAGTACAAGTGTCTCAAGTCCGGAGAATACAGGTCCGATCATGGTGAAAGTAACGAGAGCTGTGATAAGTACTGTGCAAAGAGGTGTGATGAAAAGGTCGAGCATCTCAGGCACATGCTTATGGAACCACTTCTCTACATGGCTCATAAGAAGCACCGCAATGATAACAGGAATAACATGTCCCTGATAACCGAGCTGGTTTATCTGGAGAAGTGAATAGCCATCTGTTATCTTGATGTTTCCGAAAAGATACCATACACCGTAGCCGTCTGCTGCAGCCCAGCCGTTTGTGAGAGCTGAGTGAATCATGAGAAGACCGATAACAGCACCGAGGAAAATGTTTCCGCCGAATACTCTGGCAGCTGAGATGGCAACGATAACAGGCAGGTATGCAAATGCTGTGTTAGCTACCATGTCGAGGAATGAATACCAGTCTGTTCCGGCAAAATTCAGGCCCGGAATCTTACCGAGTGCCTCGACGAGACCCATCATAAGACCTGATGCTACGATTGCCGGAAGGATAGGTACGAAAACATCTCCGATAGGCTTCAGAAGCTGCTTCCAAAGAGGCTGTTTTGCAGCAGCTGCTGCCTTGACATCATCCTTTGTAGCTGCTGTCATGCCTGTTATACTGAGGAACTCATCGTAAACCTTGTTTACTGTTCCTGTTCCGATAATCAGCTGAAGCTGACCGTTGGACTCAAACATGCCCTTAACGCCTTCAACATTGTCAAGATAATCTTTATCAACTTTACTGTTATCTTTTATGACAAGTCTGAGTCTTGTTGCACAGTGCGCTGCCTGAGCGACATTATCGCGACCGCCTATATGGTCGACAATTTCCTGCGCACATTTTCTGTAATCAAGTGCCATTTTCTTACCTCGCTAAAAGTGAATTATTATATCCGCTGTCTCCCTCAGCGGACATGCACAGTTTTAATCAAACAAGTTCCAAATCAGCAAATGCCTTTGCAAGTCCGTCTTCTGTTACTGCCGGACAGACAATGTCTGAAAGTTCTTTGAGCTTCTCCGAACCGTTTGCCATACATACGGATACGCCCACAGTTTCTATCATCTCAAGATCATTCATGCTGTCACCGAAACCTATGGTATCCTCTATAGGAACCGAAAGATGCTCAGCTATGAGCCTTACTCCCCTTCCCTTATCGAACTTTCTGTTGATAAGTTCTCCATTAACGCAGCCATGAGCCGGAACATCCTGAATGACGAAGCTGAAATCCTTTTCCAGAAGTGCTCTGCATTCATCAATCTGTGAATTATGTCTCGCCATGATAACTACCTTGTAGATAGGCTGTCCATCATACATGTTCATGGGCTTAATTCCGAGATTTTCACTGAGAGCCTTTCTCCAACGCTCTATCTCTGAGTTACCGCCGTCAGTACTGTCGAGAAAATCTTTAAGGTCAGAGTCTCCAAAGGATCCGTTCTTACCTTCGATAGTACAGAACACACCGTTCTTGTGAAGGGATTCAAGCGCTGTATGGAGCTGCTCTTTGCTCATGGGACAATCATAAAGTATATCATCTCCACAGGTCACATATCCTCCGGAACAGCTTACCAGACCGTCAAATCCGTATTTAAGTACAGGCTTCAGCATGTCGTAGTTTCTTCCGGTACATAGAAAAACCTTGTGTCCCTTCTTCTGTGCCTTCTTAATTGCATCAACAGCACTTTCCGGAGGTGTATTTGTTCCGGCCGGTGTCAGTGTACCGTCGATATCAACAAAAATAAGTTTTGTTTTCATAATTTAAGACCATCCTTCTATACACGCCCGGGTATTATACATCTGAAAATAATTCTGGCGGCAATGACGGGTTTTTTGTAATGTGTCATGCGCTTGACATATAACATATATTAACAGAACTTGATAATAATTTCACTAATAAATGCAAATTTTTTTGAAAAAAACCATAAATTTTATGCGTGTTGTATACAGTGCGCTGTATTCTCTTACTTATAGCTTGTTATAAGCCATGCGAAGTCTCTGGCAGGAATGCCCACAGCCACAGCCGGACGGGGCTTGTTGGTAAGCATGTCCTTATAGTCTTCAACTTCATTGATCCATGCTGTTTCATCCTGATCGGAGAAATTGAACAGTGCAATAAGCTTTTCTCCGTGATGGTATCTGCCTATTCCGAGAATGTGATCATTATAGGTTTCAACTATCCAGCAGTCTGCTCCGGTTTCGAATACATCGTGTTTTGCACGGAGCTTTTCAAGCTTTCTTATGGCTTTATACAGACGTCCCTGACGTGTTTTGGTGTAGCGGCGTTTTCCTGCTTCATTCCACTTGAAAGCGCCTCTGTGAAGATATCTTGAATCATCCCATTTTTCCGGTTCACTGTGGTAGCTGTAGTCATTGAGCTGACCTATCTCGTCTCCGGAATAAATAATAGGTATTCCGCTCTGGGTGAAAAGGAAGGCATGAAGCATTATATCCAGCTTTATAGCCATATCCAGTTTCTGTGGATTGTTTTCGTATTCAGCGGCTTCTATGCCGCATAGTGATGCTGTGGTTCCGCAGAGTCTTGCATCACCGAGGCGGGGATCATCGTTATAAAGCTCTCCACGGGAGTCGGATTCGTAATAATTTCCGCTCAGATAGTCATTAAGGAATTTTTTATGTTCTATTTCATGAACTCCGAACTGCTTCAGATAGTTGTAATCAAGGCCCCATCCGATATCATCATGACATCTCAGATAGTTCAGGAATACATACTGCTTTGGAAGCGCGAAGACCTGTCCAAGCTGATGCTTCATAAGCCGGACATCCTGTGTTGCAACGGTGTGCCATGTGCTTGCCATGGTGGTGACATTGTAAAGCATATGACATTCAGGTTTATCCACCGTTCCGAAGTAAGGAACTACTTTACTTGGTTCCATAACCACTTCACCGAGAAGAAGGGTTCCGGGACATACTATTTCAGAAGCCATACGCATTATTCGCACAAGAGTATGAACCTCGGGAAGATTCCTGCAGGTGGTTCCGAGTGACTTCCAGATATACGGAGTGGCATCAAGTCTTATGATATCTATGCCGTGGTTACAAAGATTCAGCATATTGGCGGTCATGTCGTTGAACACTGTCGGATTAGTGTAGTTAAGATCCCATTGGTATGGATAGAAGGTGGTCATGACTACCTTTTGTGCCTCCTCGCACCAGCTGAAATTGCCGGGGGCTGTTGTTGGAAAGACCTGAGGAACGGTTTTTTCAAATTCATTAGGTATGTACCAGTTATCGAAGAAGAAATAACGGTCCTGATACTCCTTCTCTCCTGCTTTTGCGCGCAGGGCCCACTCGTGGTCCTCTGAGGTGTGGTTCATGACGAAATCCATGCAGACACTCATTCCGTTTCTGTGACACTCTGCTGTAAGGTCTCTAAGGTCCTCCATGGTACCGAGGTTCGGGTCCACTTTTCTGAAATCAGAAACCGCATAACCACCGTCCGAACGTCCTTTGGGACTTTCGAGAAGCGGCATAAGGTGAATATAATTGGAACCGGTCTCCTTCAGATAAGATATTTTTTCTTTAACTCCCTTCAGGGTTTTGTTGAAACAGCTGACATACATCTGCATGCCAAGCATCTCATTTCCATGATACCAGTCAGGTACCATTTCTCTTGCTTCATCCCATTCTTTAAGATCAGGATCCCGATCTTTGTAATACTGATGAAGCATACATAAAAAATAATCAAAGGCCTGATTATCATTGTGATAAAGTTCGCTGTAGAGCCATTTAAGTTCGTCGAAGTGGGCGTCCAGTCTGGATTTAAATGTCTTGTCCGGTTTGATGTCTTTGAACATGTTGATGATGGTCCTTTTCTTGAATATGATTTCATCGAAGCTGCCTGTGAATGAATATGACATCTTCTGCATAAAAATTTAAAATGCTGTTACTTTGATTATAAGAAAATATTTTCACTCCATCAATCCAAGTAAGTGGTATTATTGACGAAAAATAGCATGTTTTTTTATGGATAATGTCAGTTAAGTGGTTTACGTGCCTTAGGAAATGAGGATTTTTTTAGATAATTTATTTGTTATGGATTAAATATGTGAGATTGATTTTCTTTCGGATTGATTTTTCATTTTTGCTCTTTATAATCGAATGTAACGAATTATGCTTTCGTAATTATAAACATTGAGAGGTAAAGCTTATGCTATATGGAGCATTGGAGGCAGGCGGTACAAAGATGGTTTGTGCTGTCGGAGATGAAAACGGAAAAATCATTGAACAGACATCTATTCCTACTGTTTCGCCGGAGGAAACCATTCCTGAAATCATAGACTGGTTCAGGGATAAAAAAATAGAAGCCCTCGGAATTGCGGCATTCGGACCTATAGATCTTAATCGAAGCTCAGAGACCTATGGCAGCTTCACGACCACACCGAAATTAAAATGGGCAAATTACAATATAGTAAAAGCCATGAAGGAAGCATTGGGAGTACCTGTCGGTTTTGATACAGACGTAAACGGTTCCTTACTTGGTGAGATAACCTACGGACAGGCCAGGGGTCTTACAGATGCTGTGTACATCACCATCGGCACAGGAATCGGAGGTGGCATCATGTCCAACGGAAAACTGGTTCATGGAATGCTTCATCCGGAACTTGGACATATGAAGATGGTTCCTTTCGCAGGAGACACATATAAGGGACATTGCCCATTCCACGGTACATGCCTTGAAGGACTTGCTGCCGGACCTGCCATCGAGGAACGCTTCGGCAAAAAGGGAATTGAACTTAAGGACGATGAAAGGGTTTGGGATATGGAGGCATATTACATAGCTCAGGCTCTTGTGAATATCATCCTTGTCATGAGTCCTCAGATGATCATTCTCGGAGGCGGTGTTATGCATCAGACACAGCTCTTCCCTCTTATCAGAAAGAAGACTGCGGAAATGCTTAACGGATATATCAAGACTTCACAAATAGCCGATATGGATCACTATATCGTTCCTGCATCTCTGAATGACGATCAGGGAATCATGGGCTGCATAAAGCTTGCCATAGATGAAAAAGCACTGGAAGGCTGAGATATATATTTGATAAATATTCGATGATTTTTTCGTGGCAAGAAGCTTTGTATTTTATATTTCCGCGTAAAAAAACGGTAGTGTGTCGTTTATGACATACTACCATTTTTTTCGCGATAAGGCTGTCACGCGGGCATCGTGCTTGCACGGATGCACATGGGACCGAAACGTGGAATCGAGCAGGGGGCTCTCCCCTGCTCGTTTTAGTGTGCATTTCTGTTGATTACTTCCGGTTCGTATTTGTTGAATCGTATCTTCTGTGAACCATACAGGCTGTAGTTTCCGGAGAAAAGATAAGTGACTGCCACTCCGAGAAGAACATATGAGGATAATTCAAATCCGAACAGTTCGAAGCCTATAAGTATCGATGCAACAGGACAGTTCGTTACACCGCAGAAAACGAATACAGCTCCCAAAGCAGCTCCCATGGAGGGTGAATAATTACATAATCCGGCCAAAGCATGACCGAAGGTGGCACCTATAAATAAAGAGGGAACGATCTCACCGCCCTGGAAACCACCGGATAAGGTTATGGCTGTAAATATGATCTTTAAAAGAAAAGCGTAAGCTGCTATCTGGTATTTCGGGTCGTTAATGCAGGATGCTATCACATCAGAGCCGGCTCCGTTATAGGTCTGTGAACCTACGATCAGAGTCAGTCCTATAACGATGGCTCCACAGACTACTGCACGGATATATGAATTTTTAAATACTGTCTTTGCGAATTTTTTCGTTTCATGAAGGGTCGAGCAGAAAAGAATGGCAACAAAGGAACAGAGAATGGCAAAGCCTATGGTGAAGAGTCCTGATTTCCAAGTGAATTCATTAACCACTGACAGCTTCATGGCACTCTCGGCTCCCGGATTTATAATTTCCGCAACAAAATGAGCAGTGAGAGCTGCTATGGCGCAGGGAGCCAGTGCGGAATAATACATGATTCCTACGGTGCTCATCTCTATAGGCATGATGGTGGCTGCAAGAGGAGTTCCGAAAAGTGCCGAGAAAGAAGCACTCATGCCGCACATTATGGTACGTCGATGATCCTTTTCAGAGAAGCCGAGAACATGTCCGAGGGAATTGCCCAAAGAACCGCCCACCTGAAGGGCAGCTCCTTCGCGGCCCGCGGAACCACCGAAAAGATGGGTGACAACAGTTGAAACTATGATAAGAGGAGTCATACGAAGAGGAACCCTCTGTCCGTTATGGATGGCATCAATGACGAGATTGGTACCCTTTGGAGTACGTGCACCCAGGAGTATGTAGAAAAAAACTATAAAGACACCCGCTAAAGGGAGAAGAAACAGTATAAAAGGATGAGTTGAGCGGAAGGCGGTTGCCATAGATATGGCCTTTCCGAAGCAGGCGGAAACACTTCCTACTATAACTCCTGCCAGTATACCGAAAAACATCCATTTCAGTGTCAGCAGAAATTTACGAAATGTAGAGTATAAGAAATCGTTTTGTTTTAAAGACATATGTACATTCACCTCTCTATATCGAAAAATCAGGAGCCGAGTTTTATTCCCGGCTCCATTTCTGTAAGTCATGTAAGAAACCTGACATTTATCTGGTCTCTTGTGAAATACCCTTGATGCTCTTGATAGCCCAGTCTTCGTTCACAACTGTCACTACAGAACCGCAGTATGGACACTTCGCTGTCTGGTTAATGTCAAGAGGCGCACCGCAGTGTGGACATACAACAGAGCTGAGTCCCTTGTTTGTCTTAGTGATCACGCCGCTCTTTCTGCAAAGATCATACTCGTAAGTCATGAACTTCTCTCTGGTCTTGCTTCCTGATACAAGAGCTCCGGTCTTGTCATCAAGAGTATAGTCTACAATACGGGTACTGAGAATGGCTATGATGTGATCCATATCGTTCTCCTGGTAGAAGCTTACAGGCTCTGAACTGAGTACAGCTATTCTCTCTACATAGTTGGTCTGATTTCTGTTCTTCATTGCATTGAGCTGGCGATCCATCTGACCATAGAAATCATCGGTAAGGTATGGACGTACAGGTGCGAGATCCTTGTCCTGCCATGCGTTCTGCAGCTTCACATAAACATTGGAAAGCTTGGCTGCAAGCTCGGCTGAATCGAATCCCGGATCGATGCTTGTATATTCTGAAATTGGCCTTCCTTTGCTTCGAGCTGTATTGTTCACAGGCTGGTTTGAAGGGGCAGTCGTTATCCGTTTTGAGTTTCCGCGGTTAATAATGAAAACAAACGCCAGGATAAGAACTATCAATGGTAAGAGAATATCCCAGAAGAAGCTGTCACCTGAGCTGTCACCGGATCCACTGTAGTAAGAACTGTAGCCGCTGTCGTAGCTTGAGCTGCTGCTCCAATCTGAATCACTGCTCCAGCTGCTTGAGCCGTAATCCGAATCTCCGGAATAACTTCCAAAGTCCGCAAACCCCTTTAAGGTAAATGCAGAAATCACAAAACAAAGTGCCAGGATCATCAATAGTTTAAATCTGGATTTTTTCTTCATGCTAAAACTCCTATTGTGAATTTGTGTCAAAAAATGATTAAGGATCCATATCCCGAAATGAGTCCCGTCGGCTTTTGACATATTTATCTTTATATATTCTACCAATTTTATTTTTAACATGAAATGCTTATAATCAGTAATATGCATTATTTATCCTTATCAGAATATTTAAAAAGAATTTACGGACAGAAGGTCTATAAGATATCACTCCAGTCAGGATGTTCCTGTCCCAACAGAGACGGAACCATCTCCAGAGGAGGCTGCAGTTTTTGCTCGGAGGGTGGTTCCGGTGATTTTGCCGCTCCTCTTCTTCCGATAAGTGAGCAGATTGATATAGGCATAAAAAAAGTTGAAGCCAAGCTCCCAAAGGATACAGACCATAAATTTATCGCTTATTTCCAGTCCTATACCAATACTTATGGAGATACACAGTATCTTACAGGCTTATTTGAAGAAGCCCTTCGTGATCCGAGAGTCCTTATACTATCCATAGGGACGAGACCTGATTGTTTAAGTGATGAAATGATTTCAGAGTTAAGGGGTCTTCAGGACAGATACGGAAAAAAGGTATGGATCGAGCTGGGACTTCAGTCAGTTCATGATGAGACAGCAAAACGTATAAACAGAGGATATCCCCTTTCTGTATTTGACGACTCCTACAGTAGGCTTAAGAAAGCAGGTCTGTCCGTCATCGTTCATGTCATCATAGGATTTCCATGGGAAGAAGAAAAGGATATTCTCGCCACCATAAAGTATCTTTCGGGATTACAGCCGGTGCTTGACGGTATCAAGCTCCAGCTTCTTCATATTCTTAAGGGAACGAGGCTTGGTGAAGTATATGAAAAGGAGCCTTTTCATGTACTGAGCCTTGAAGAGTACTGCTCTATTCTTGTCAAATGCCTGAAGCTTCTGCCGGAAGAAACTGTGGTGCACAGAATAACCGGAGACGGGCCGAAGAAAATCCTCATAGCGCCATTATGGTCAGGGGATAAAAAACGTGTTCTGAACACCATACAAAAGGCCATAAAAGAAGCCTGAGTGAATTCCGGTTTTATACTCTCCTTTTGTATTTTCTTCAGAATTCTGTTTAACTGGTTTACCTTTATTTTCCTTATTTTTCAGGGGGTTCCGGTGTTTTCATTACAGATTTTATTAATATATATTATAGTCTCATCTTATATCGCATACGTCTGATATACATATATCTGTCATTATATAGAAGTCTGTTGCCTGACTTGCCATATTTACTTTAAAATAGGCTTGGTATCTTAAATAGGGTGTTTAGATTATGGATTTTTATATGTTAGGGTCATATTTAGGTCGTAATCTTCTGTCTCATGGAAGAGACGGTACAGAACATATCTGTTTACAGATATGGCATCATGGTCAAAAAATGAGGGTGTGACCGGATGTTTTAGGGGAAGGATAGTTATATGGATAAGTGGAAATTGAATAGTTTCATGTTCGTGGAGAGGATAAGACATGTACTGTGTACCCATCCTGATAAGCGATATGTTTTGGTGCGTTCCAATATCAGGGATTTTAAGCTCTTAAACCAGATATACGGATTTCAGAAGGGGAATGAGATCCTAAGGTGTATGAAAAAGCTTATCGTGGAGCATGAAAGATGTTTTGAGGTATTTGACAGGCTTCATGTTGACCAGTTCATTTTTATGATTGAAAAAGAACGGTATGATGAGATGCTGTTTAAGAGGATTGCGGAGGCATGCTCCGAACTGATCGATAATGCTGACTTTTGCATGCATTTTCAGCTGGGCATCTATGAGATCAGCGATCCGGATATGGAAGTTCTGTCTATGTGTGACAGAGCCAAGCTTGCCATAAAATCCATAAAGATAGACGAGCCCTTTTCCGTGGCATGGTATAACGAATCCATCATGGAAGAGCGTCTTTACAGTAAAAAGATAATCAGTGAATTTGATAAAGCTCTTAAAGAAGAGCGTTTTCTGGTTTATCTTCAGCCCCAGGCCAATACTAAGGGTGAGATCATAAGTGCGGAAGCTCTGGCAAGATGGCGCCTTGATGATGGCACCGTACTGAGTCCTTCACATTTTATCGATATTCTGGAGGAGTCAGAACTCATTTGGAAACTGGATCTGTATATGTGGGATAAGGCTGCAAAGCTTTTGAGTCAATGGAAGGTTGATCCTGAGAAGAAAAATCTCAGTCTTTCCGTTAATATCTCACCGAAGGATCTGTACTACCTCGATATAGCTGATATTATGGTAGGACTCGTTAAAAAATATGGTATTCCTCCAAGCAAGATGAATATAGAGATAACTGAATACAGTTTTGTAAACAGTCCTGATCTTTATATAGACCTTATAAAACGACTGCATGACGCAGGTTTTTCCATTGAGATAGATGATTTCGGCAGTGGATACTCATCTCTTACTCTTTTAAAGAACATTCACGCTGATGTTTTGAAGCTGGACATGGGTTTTCTGCAGGATACCGAAGATCTTATCCGTACGGAGATCATCATTGATTCTGTTATAGAGATGGCGAAGCGTCTTGATATGCAGGTTATTTCAGAGGGTGTGGAGACCCAGGAGCAGGCAGCATTTCTGAAGATTAATGGCTGCGATTTCTTCCAGGGCTTCTATTTTTCAAGACCGGTTCCATTGGAAAAATTTGATACGGTTCTTAAAGCGTATAATCTAGAAAGAACCAATAAAAAGAGTATAAGACCCAAGTCGCTGAGGGATCTGGTTCAGGAAAATGTGATGCCCAATGGTGTTTACACCAGTTCCATCGCATGAATTTTAATTAAAGATATGATGACATGAGTGTTAAAAGTATTTGACACTCACCGATGATGCATAGCAGGCACGCATTCGTGTGCAATGGGCTCTATCATATGCCATAAAAAAAAGGAGAATCGCAGATTTGCGATTCTCCCTTATTTTATTCATTTACGTCCATTTTGTCATAACCGTCACTATCACTGTAGTTGTCGTCAGGATCGGAATAGTCGTCCCCGCTGCCGTCATACTCCGATTCTTCTCCGTTGTCATAATCCTCCTCGTCTTCATCAGATTCATCATCGGTCGAAAAGTGTACGGAAAAATCAGGTAATTCCACCATAAGATCCTTTAAAGTGTGCTTGAACTTTTTGAAATACTGCGGATCGGTCTCTGCAAATTCCTCAAAGTTCTTTACGATCAGTGTACAATCATCTATCACCTCGCTCAGATCATCATAAAGCGCATCGAGGTTTCTGCCAAAGTAGTTGGGTACCGGCAATTGATCTTCGATAGCGTCATATAATTCGTCACGATCGGTTACATCTGACAGATCTAGAAAATATTTCATATCCTCCTCCGATTTTTCCGGCATCCATGCCTAAACTTGTGAAAACTGACTTCTATTTTATGGGTCGCCATACAGAAGTTCATAGCTTGAATAATGATCCTCCGTATAGTAGATAAGTCCGTCGTTCGAGTAAATGATACGCTTCTCTCCTCTTTTCTTTTCATGGAGAGTGCCAATGTCACATTCGTAATATTTTCGTTTCTTTTTTTCCGGCAGTAGACCTTCACGGTTTAAGAAGCTGTCTCCTCCGATACATTTTCCGTAGGCCACATCATCAAGACCTCCACCCTTCCATCCGAGATCTCTGGCTTCCTTCTTGGTTATGTAGTTGTAAGGAAGATGATTGAAGGTATGGATATATAGGGCCACATCATCCTTTGAGGAATAGATACCGTCCTCTGTTATCGTGACGGATGTGCCTGTCTCCTGCTCCTTGAAGGTTTCATCAATATCCGGAGCATGGTTTCCGGTGCATCCGGAAAACGAAGCTACGAACAGTATGCAGTAAAGTAACAGTAATAATCTGCGAGCTATGTTTTTAATGTTCATAATTTCTTTCTTTTTGTCCTATTTTGTAAAGGATATTTCAATTTATCTTTTCAAATTAAAGATCAAAATGAATTATGATGTACTTACATCATTATTTACCGACAATATTCTGAAAAAGATTATAGTTATGTTCTCAGAAAGTTGTCTATTTATATTTTGTAAAGATGCTGTCATATCATAAGGATACTTTTTCAGTTTCAGTTCAGCGAGTATTGCTATGATTAAATCATGAAACAGAAACTGATCCGATATCGACTTTTGACACTCACATCATATAATGACGCTTCAGGTATTCATTTACCGCTAATTTGCGTTACATCAAAAGAATTTTAGGAGGTTTACAATGTTAAATTTCAAGAAAATTGCGGTTATTATCGCATCGGCTTCCATGATGGCTGTAATGGCGATTCCATCTTATGCGGCAGATACCAGAACTTCCGTTTCTTCCGTGAAGATCAATGTTGCTACGGACCTGTCCATAGGATCGACTTCAAGTGATGTTGAAGTTACCACCAGCTCCACTTTGTACGATGTATACAGTGCTTCAATTACCAATGTACCGAGTGATGGCTGGGATGCTGATGACAACCCTAAGGTACAGATCAAGCTGGCTCTGGAAGATGACGATGAGTATAAGTGGAACATTACCAAATCAACAGTTAATGTAACCGGTGATGCGGGTACCGTCACATCCGTTTCCGGAGGAAGCGGTCATGGTTACCTTACCATAGTCTATACTCTTAACGATCTTGATGAGGTCTATACTGACTGGGCCGGTTCACTTGATCTGACAATTAACGATGCCGACTGGAAGGAATCAAACGGAATCGCAGACTGGAGTTCTGCGGAAAGTGCAAAGAAATATGAGGTAAAGCTTTACAGAGGAAGTACACTTCTTACTACTGTCACCACCACCAACAGCTACTACAGCTTCGCCAACTATTTCACACAGGCGGGCACATATTCATACAAGGTTCGTGCCATCTACACAAGCTCATATAAGGGATCATGGGTTACATCGGATGATTTTTATGTGACCGAGTCAGAAGCTGCATCCATCAAGTCTAGCTATAATGCAAGTGTGAACAGCACAACAAGCTCTTCATCAAGCTCCTATACTTCTTCTCTTACGGGAACCACTGTTTACGGTAGTAATGCTTATGCCAACTCACCTGTAGATTCAACAGGAGGTCAGTGGATACAGGACCAGAATGGATGGTGGTACAGAAATGCTGACGGTTCATGGACATCAAACGGCTGGCAGCTTATAAACGGAAAATATTATTTCTTCAGTACAAGCGGTTATATGAAGACAGGATGGATATACTGGAACAACCAGTACTACTATTGCGGATCTGACGGAGCCATGCTAACAAATGCCATAACACCTGATGGATATTATGTGAATGCAGCCGGTGTATGGGTATCAAACTATAATCCATATACTCAGACATTTAGTTACTGAGATTGATATGTGTTTAAAGCACTTAAGAATGTTTTTTATTCTAAAAAAAAAGTAAAGCTTCCATATCAACTTTAACGTGCAAGTCATAAATATAAATTCTCTATATAGGAATCTCCCGGAATTATGAAATTTCCTTCATGATTCCGGGAGATTCTGTATATACCATTATCATTCCGATATTTTGATGTGAGTGCTTAAGGCATTAACAATCACTTGCAGCGCCACCATACATTCCTGTGCATTGAGTTTACATCATATTATCCCAACAGAAAGTCTGCGTAGCCGAAGTCCCACACAGGTGATTCAAAACTGTTGGTCAGGTACTCTTCTATGTCAGAAGCATCGTAGCCTGTAAGTCTCGATATGAGAACAATCGTATTTCTTACACTTTCGTATGTAAGTGTATGATCCGGAGAACTTACCCATCTAAGGAATAAAGCCTGTAATATAGAAGCATATTCCATCATCATCCATTCGAACTGAAGAACCATATCTCTTAGGTCCATATCCGGGATCAGCAGATTTGAGAAGGTCTCTGATACTAGATAGTTTCGGAGCAGTTTTTCATAATCGGATAAGACTTTATTGAAAAGCTCAGGATCTTCCTGTTCATAGTTGTCAGCAGCATCTCTTAGAGGCTTGAGAAAAGATGTGTAGCGTCCTTCAGCTGCGTAATTCTCAGTTATATCAAGGAACAGCTCATTCCTTTCTTTTAATGAGTCTTCCTGATTCCTTTCAAGCATCCCTATAGATTTTTTCAGTTTTATAATGGAGTCTGAATCTGTATAATCTTCTATATCATCTATGGAATTCTTATTATAGATGTCAAGTAGTATAAAAAAGGCTGTGAGAAGATTCGTCCGGTTATCTGATTTTTCATCGGAAAGATGGAACATCATAAGATCCCTTGTGAGCCTGAGAATATCCTTTTTTCCGGAGTTTTTCAGATAATCCGTGTCTCTGAAGTCAAGGCCTGTGAAACTAAGGGACTCTCTTTCATTCCAGCGATCCACGATCTCGGGGCAGCATGAGACAAGGGCTTTTTCGGTACGGTCCGGGAAAACATGGTATTCTCTTGGGAATTCATGGCAGGTCACCGAAAGCATATCTTCGCCATGCTCTTTTACAAGGCGGCATAGATTATCACAATCCAGGAAAGGACATTTCATATTGGGTAAAAGTCCGATAACATCAGTATCATCCACTGTTTTTATAAATTTATTCAGGGAGCTGTGTTCGCTGAGTCCGGCTGGTAATCGGTTCTGCTGTTTCAGATCTAATGGAGCTGTTACTGAACGCCATTTCTTTTTTGTATTCCGGTCTACGGAAATTTTCCACTCCTGACAGCAGGTAAAGGAGCATTCACCGCCTATACAGTGAAAATCATCATAATAATCAGGCTTGATTTCTGGTGTTGGCATAGTACTCTCTTTCATATAAAATAAATAAACTTACATTTTAAAAAAATGTCATAGAATGAACACAAATAAGGATTATAAATGTTTCATTGGTATGCCGATATACTAATAATACATGATTTTAAGCACTTATCAGGTCTTTGGTCTTTTGGTTCAAGGACAGGGAGCAGGAACCTGATGATACTTTAAAAATCTGTGTTTTTCAGGAGGATTAAATTGCTGAGCATTAACATAAAACATATTAAGACAGGATTAATTACCGTACTTTCAACTGCTGCTATTTCTGCCATGGCAGGAATCACAGGCTATGCCGCTATCCCGCTTGATGATCTCGGGTTCACTGCCACCAATGAGCAGATACAGGCGGTCACATATCAGTATAATATGATTCCCGCCTCCATACGTCAGTATTATGAGGACCTGGGGAATAAGATCTATTTTTTTGAGACCACTACTTCCATAAGTGATCTTCTGGGTGCTTATTCCGGAGAGGAAGGACAACAGGCGAAGATCATACTTACAAACAGGGATTTCGGAGGTGCAGAAGCCATAACACATGAAATGGGTCACTTTTTTGATGACATCTGTTTTAATGATGAAGGTACATCCGTAAAGACCATGAGATTCAGGGACATAATTTTTTATGTGACTCAGGATGGAAAACGGTACATCTCCGATACCGATGAGTTTAATCATATTTTCATGTCTGAACGAAAAAATGCGCCTGTTACAAAGTATGAAAAGACCGATGCCAATGAATACTTTGCAGGTTCCTTCGGACTTTACTGTACAGATCCCGATACCCTTATGACCTATGCACCTTATACCTATGATTATATAGACAGGCTGGTAAGGAACTTCACACAGGTATATCCTGCTTCAGCGGAGAATACGGCTCTTACTGTCAATATTCCTTCCACCATAGATGAGCTTACAGGTGGAGCCACCAGTTCCGGAATCTTTTTGTCAAACGGAGGCAGCTCTTCTGTTCAGTTATCCAACTCAGAGTCTGTATCAAGCTTCATAGGCGGTAATATCAGTCAGATATCCGGTACTACAACGGATGGTGTTGCTTATACAGGCTATACCAATGTAGACACCTCCACCGAGGCCGGTGCGGCTAATGCTGGTCAGCAGGTACAGAATGCCGCTGCTGCTGCACAGAACGAAGATGGAACCACAACTGTTGTAAATGAGGATGGTTCGATTACCACCACAACAGTAAAGCATACTGAATACGGAACCATGGTATCTGTAGTAAGAGTTTTTACTAACTGAAACAATATTTCTTATTGAGGGTCATAAGTATGACCCTCATTTTTTTTTACAGATTTGCAAGTGTCAGTGCTCTTATATCCATGGTAAACATCACACTTATGATAAGCACTGTGAAGATCACTGTATGTATCAGAGGATATAAAGCCTTTCGATTCATGCCCGGAAGCTGTCTTCTGTCCCAGAGACTCAGTATGGGGAGAAAATATGTCAAATAAACAAACTTTTCGCTGTAGACAAGCCCCTCCATCATTTCAGGACGCCTGTTAAGTTCCTTTATATCGTGATATCCGAAGAAGAAAACAAGAGCCTCATAGATGATAAATGTATTTATAAGATTAAAGCTCAGGTTATCTCTCAGTACAAGCAGATGGTATAAAAGAGCCAGGGTACCGGGGAGAACTGCCTGAAGCCATGCGTACTTCTCTCTTTTTAAAACCTTTATAAAATGATTTTCCGATGAACTACTTACCTGCCGGGACCCGTTCCCGGCATTTTTCTCATTATCAAATTGAGAACTGCCGGAGGCTGTCTGATGGGCTTTTCTTTTTACGGTGCGTCCGCATCCGGGACAGGAATCAGCATCATCGGGAACCTCACTTCCGCAATTCATGCAGACTCTCATTGGCTTGATTTTTATAATAGGTGTATGGCAATCCGGACAATTTCTTGAATCATCCGGTATATTGGAACCGCATTTAGGACATTTCATATATTAACCTCTAAAATTCTTATTTAAGTCACATAAGTTCATTCACTGATTTAAAGGGAATGAACTTATGACTTTTCATGCAACTTATGTCCTCATATTATACACAAATGAATCAATTTTCGTATATAAAAAATCAGGGAACATGTCATCTGACATGTTCCCTGAATATTTTATCCCTGTGCTTTAAATTTGATTAATAAGAACCAGATTACTTATTATCAGCTGTTACAGCCTTAGCTGCTGTACGTCCTGATACGAAGATTTCTGTGATAGCGTTACCGCCGAGACGGTTACCACCATGGATACCTCCTGTAACCTCACCTGCTGCGTAAAGTCCATCGATAGCCTTACCGTCCTTGTCAAGTACATGACGGTTAACATCAACAGAAATTCCACCCATTGTATGGTGAGTTGAAGGAGCCATGAGACGTACACGAAGCTTAGCGTCATCAAGGTTGTATGTATCAGCCTTGTATGATCCGTCAGCGTTCTTCTCTGCATCACCGATAAGTGCTACGAACTGCTTCTTTGTAACATCCTTAGGCTGCTTTCCGTTCATGATAGCCTGATCGTAGTCCTTGATTGTTTCGATTACAGCATCAGCATCAGTATCGAAACCAATCTCCTTGAAGAGATCTGCAAGCTCACCGATAGTTCTTACATACTGTCTTCCCTCTACGTCCTCATCCTTGTATGGATATGGTCCAGGAATAGGAACAGCAGCGTTAGCAATCTCGATGAATACGCCCTTGTGGCCCTTCCACTCGATACCGTTCTTGAACTCACCAAGTGAAAGAACATCACGCTCAGATGTCTCATCTACGAAACGGTTGCCTGTTGTAGGATTGATGTAGATAGCATAATCTCCGCCACCGAAGGCAAGATCTCCGTTGTCTACCCATGAAATAGGCATAAGCTGTGTGAAGCCTTCACCAGTTGTAGCTGCACCGGCTGCCTCAGCCATCTTGATACCATCACCCTGAAGTGATGAACGGTTGGTTGTCTCAAGCTTATCGTTAAGGAACTCGCTTGACCAGTACTCATTTGTATCTACAACCTTTGCAATGTTAGCTGCGAAACCACCTGTTGCAAGGATGACACCCTTCTTAGCATGAGCTGTTACAGGTGTTCCATCGAACATAGTAGCCTTAACGCCTGTTACACGACCGTCCTCTACGATGAGCTCATCAGCAGTTGTACGAGTCATGATCTTGTTAGCTTCGTTAGC
>DFGZ01000051.1:22993-26439 GCA_002371295.1 Oribacterium sp. UBA3737
GCATCAACATTAGCACCGATGAACTGGTTCTCTCTGTACCAAAGAGCACCGATAAGTGTAGGCTGTGTATCCTCAACAAATGTTGAACCCATAGACTCGAGCCATGGCTTGATATCCTGTCCATCTGTGATGAACTGTGATACGAGATCTACATCACCATAGATCCATGAAGACTTGTCAGCACTCTGACGAAGTCCGCCATAGTATGTCTGGAAAATATGAAGGTTGAGTGTTGAGAAAAGTGTAAGGTCTGACTCAGGAGTTCCTGCATCAAGCTTTGGCTGTGCCCAGTCAAGGTAAGCCTGAATCTCCTTCTTCAGAGCCTGAAGTGTAGGAAGATAATCCTTAACAACACCATGCTTTGAAAGCTCTTCGATATCACCGGCTACATACTCGTGATCCTTGTAATAGTCAGCATCGAACTCATCCTCAGACCAGTTAAGGATAGTCTTTAACTCATCGATACATCCCTGAACTGACTTAACCTTGTTGTACTCGTTGCCGTCGAAGCCTTTGCCTGTTGTTGCATCAGGATTCTTCTCATCCCATACAAGGTAAGGCATAACTGACTGGTACTGACCACCTGATACAAGTGTGTTACCACCGACCTCGGCGTTCTTCTCGATTACGAGAACTGTATTGCCGTCCTGAGCTGCCTGAGCTGCTGCAGAGATACCTGCTCCACCTGCACCTACTACAACTACATCATAGCTCTCTTCAACAGCATCCTGAGCCTTAGACTCAACTGTGTTGGATGTGAAGGCATCCTTGTTTGTTACCTTTGCCTGATCAGCTGCATCATTAACAGCTTCCTTAAGAGCTCTTGATGAGAATGTAGCACCTGATACACCGTCAACGCCTGTACCGTTTGCCTCGATGATCTGTGGGATGAGGATGTCGTATGCAACATCACCTACGTGCTCAGTCTCCTTTGACTCCTTAACCTCGATCGCTGTTACCTTGCCGTCATCAAATGTAACGTCAACAGCGATATCTCCGTTATAGCCTGTTCCCTTACCTGTGTAAGTTCCGGCTGTGAAAGCGAGTGCTGCATCATTTGGAGCTGTAGCCTCGCCCTTCTTTGCAGCCTCGATTGCTGCGGCTGCGGCTGCCTTAACACCGTTTGATGTTAAAGTTGCACCTGAAACACCATCGATCTCAGCAGACTGATTTGTCTTGATCTGAGATGCAAGCTCTTCAAGAGCTGCTCCACCAACTGTAGGTGTTTCATCCTTACCCTCGATCTGGACATCTGTGATCTCGGTATCTGTTGTTGTTACTGTAACAGTTACCTTTCCACCGAAGCCCTGATCAGAACCTGAATATGTTCCGGCAACAAAATTACCGGCTGCGGCAGCTTCAGTAGTTGCAGCTTCAGTAGCTGCTTCTGTTGCGGCTGCAGTTGTTACTTCAGGTGCCTGCTGTGATCCGCAGGCAGTCATTGATGCTGCAAGGCCCACGGCCATTGCGCCTCTAAGAAATTTTTTCATTTTGCCTCCTAATTAAAGCACCCATAAAATACGATTCTATTTAAGCATATTCAACAATAAAAAACAAATTGAAAGCGGTTTCAATATAGTTAAAAATGTTAAATGATATTTTAGTGTCATTTTAATGCACATTTTATTGCTAAACTGATTAATATATAGGATTTTTAAGGCTGTTTTTACCTGTTTATCAATAGCTATACAGTATAGTCCCATGCATTTATATCCATAGCCTTACTGATTTATCGCATTAAAAAAAGCGGTATATTTTGAAACAAACCGCTTTTTAAATATCATAAAATCATGTCACTGTATAACTATGATAAGTCCGTGTGGAAGGCATGTGATAGGAAAATCATAATCGGTATCCGTCATCTTTCCGATGGATACACAGATCTGGTTGCTGCAGTTGGACTCTATTACAGATACCGAATTATCCTTTACCTGCATGAGATTGATGTGATGCTTTGTCTCCAGTGCTTCATCACCCATGGATTCCAAGGTTGTATCCTCAGGTACCTCTGATACAACACCATCCTTTATCATATAAAGGGCATCCTTGGAAAGTGGCGCTTTGAAAATCTCACGATCAACATACTGTACAACTACCTGAAGCTCCTTTTCGGAAGCTTCCGTAGCTTCCGTACTTTCTGTTTCCGCAGAACCCGAAGCTCCTGAAGTGGTCTCAGAGGGTTCTTTATGCTTTGAACTGTTTCGCATATATGCTGTAAGACCGAAGCTTAACAGAATAAGTATAAGTATAGCTGCGATCAGGATGATATTACGTTTCTTGTTTTCTGATTTCTCCATTTGGATAAGTACTCCTGCTTTAAAAAACTTTAGGCATTATCTTAGCACAACTTTATGTCCTGAATCAACATGGTGTATTTTCTTCTCTGTTCCGGAAAGAATGGCCATTCAAGAGTTGATTCCATAAGTTCAATCTCTCCTCCCGTGTATCTTTTTCGTACATCCTTTATACATTGCCATGCACCTTCGGAAGGATTGTTCGGGTCGTATTCCGAAGAAAACAGTACACGGTGTTTTGAGGCTTGAAGTATGGCTGTGTTCATCAGAGGTATAAATGTATCATCCACATCCCTCAGGTGATCGTGGAAGGGGTCAGGATCCACAGGTCTGCCGCCTAAGAGCTGTTCTGAGACATTGCCGGCAAGGATATGCCAGCTGTAGGACAGGATGCTCCAGAGCTGGCTGTGAAGCCCCGCCGCAATCACCATATCGTAGCTTTTTTTCGGAAGGATCACTTCGAAATCCTCCGGACTTTTCCTAAGGGATTTTTCCAGAATTTCGAATTCTTCAAGAGACCGCCGGATGAAATCAGCTTCAGTAAGTGTTCTTCCCTTTTCCACCAGATACATATACAGTCTGTTAAAGAACCTCTCCGTCATTTCCTGGGTAACCCCGGTGAGAGTACCTTCCTTTATGTGTATCTTATGACAATGCTCCTGTCCCTGATTCCTGACCCCGACCCTGACACTTTCGCTGTCCAGATCTATCAAGTCGATATGGGAGAAATGCTTAGCGAGGCGATTGAGATTAAGATCATTACAGGGACCTGCGCCGAGAATGGCGAGGGACTTATGATCATCCCATGAAGAAGCTCCTTCTGATTCTTTACATCGAAGTATCCTGTCGGTGAGTTCTCTCCTGTACTCCTTCCAGTTAGTGTAAGCATCCGGTATGTTGAATTCATTTTTTATACTATCAAAAATATTCATAGACCTTATTGTAATGATATAGACCCCGGAAGTCTACGGTTCATTATAAAAGGACCTGCATTTCCGCAGGTCCTTAAAATCAAACGGCTTTTTCTTTTATAGGATTTAATTCTTGCCTCATATAGTTCTGTTCATAATCTTTAAGGGATTTTACTGCTTCCTTTGACATAGGCACCAGTGCAATAAGGTTAAAGATGGTCATGAGTCCGATTCCCACATC
>DFGZ01000169.1 GCA_002371295.1 Oribacterium sp. UBA3737
TCAAACAGTCCCGAAAGGAAGCACTCCCTGGCATCGGAACGGTTAACCTCGAAAACGCTCATATCTTTGGGGAATGTTTTGACTTCAAGCATCGTTGTATCCTCCGGTAAATTCAGATTACATGGGGAACACAGTCATGATCCAGAAGACGGATACGACACAGAGGATGGCCGCCGGCAGCAGAGACTGCTTGATGAGGGATTTCACATCGTAACCGCCCATGCTCATGCACATGGGGACAGCGGGGGTAGCCATGGGGGTCATGAAGGAGCTGAGGCAGGCGGACTGAACCAGGATCATGATACCGATGGGGTTCGCGTTCAGGGACTTGCAGGCGAGGATGGCGATGGGGATGAAGACGATCATAACGGTGCGGTTCATCATGACCTGGGTGAGCAGGAAGGGAACGATGAAGAACACGAAGCCGATGAGGTAGCGGTTGCCGAGCTTGTTGGCAAAGCTTGCGAGGAAGTTGCCCACGACTTCGCCGGCACCGGTCTCGGTCAGCGCGCCGCCCATGGCGAAGGAACCAACAAGCAGGAAGGCCATCGACCAGTTGACGGAGGCGATTGCTTCTTTCTCACTGAGGACACCGAAGAGTACCATGGAGGCAGCGCCGATCACGCAGATGACCCAGGTGTCGATGTGGAGATTGCGCTGGAAGATCAGGGCGAGGGTGGTGAGGATGAAGATGATGTAGCCGGCGCGCTCCTGGAAAGCAGGGAGGGCTGCACGGTTGTCCTGACGGGTCTGGACTTCCTTGATGGCGACAACGGGCTTGTCGGGAGCAAACTTGTGGGCGAGGAAGATGCAGTATATGATGACGGCAATCAGCATGGGGAGTCTTGCCCTCATGGGGTCAGTGAGGCCGACCACGTAAGTGGTGTAATCATTGGCCTGCAGATAGCCGTTGAGTTCGGCAAACTGGGTAGCACCTGCGCCGAGGGGCAGGGCGGAAATGGTGGCGATGCTGACAATGGCCATCGGGAAGAGGCCCTTGGAGGGGCTGATACCCAGCTCTTCACAGCTTGCCATCATGAGGGGAGCCATGATGCCGAAGACAATGACGGAGCTCTGGATGAACTGGGAGAGCAAAGCGGCAATGAGGACGTAGCCCAGCATGACGCGGGTCAGAGAGCCCTTGGCGATCTTGTTGACGCTGGCGGCGCATTTTTTGACAAACTGTGTGCGGTTAAAGCCGGCGGCGACGATAAACATGGCAACGATCATGATGCCGTTTGCGTTGCCGAAGTAGGCAGCGGCGGTGGAGGCTTTGAGGCAACCGGTCACGATGAACGCGACCATGCTCAGCATGGCGGTCAGTCCCATCGGGAGCTTGCCCCAAATGTAGCTTGCCATGGTGAGAACGCAGATGATCAGACAGATGGTGAGATGTGACATAATCTTTTTTCTCCTTTTTCATTCTCTTTTCCGTTTTTATACATAACGGCAGACATGGTCTACCGCGATGTCCGAGAATCCGTAAGCTTCCGCTTTGGTGAGGCGGCCGTTTGCGACCTCATGGATGGTGTGCAGCAGCTCCGCGCCCATTTCCTTGTAGGTCTTCTCGCCGCGTACGATGGGGCTGAGATCCACGTCCATGTTGTCCTCCATGCGCTCGTAGGTGCGACCGTTTGCCGTGACCTTGAGGACGGGGACAATGGCATTGCCTGTGGGTGTGCCGCGGCCGGTGGTGAAAATGACTACCTGGCAGCCCCCCGCTACCATGGAGGTAACGGAAGAAATATCGTAGCCCGCGGTGTCCATGACGATAGCGCCGTGCTTTGTCGGGCGCTGTGCCTGCTCAAGCACTTCCACGATGGGACGGGTACCGCCCTTGCGGATGCAGCCGAGGCTCTTTTCGTCTAGGGTGCTCAGGCCGCCCGTTTTGTTGCCCGGTGTGGGCTGACCGGCGCGGCAGTCCTGCCCGGAGGCCTTGAGGTGATCCTCATAAGCGCGGCAGACTTCGATGATCTCGTTGTGGATCTTCGGAGTAGCAGCACGCTTGGCAACTACATGCTCGCCGCCTATCCACTCGATGGACTCGCTCATCATGCTGGTGGCACCGAGATCGACCAGCAGGTCACTCAACTCGCCGACGGCGGGGTTGGAGGCGATGCCGGAGGTAGCGTCAGAACCGCCGCACTCAATGCCCATGAAGAGTTCTGTGATCGGGAACAGTTCCTTCTGCTGCATACCGGCAGCAGCCGCCATCTCGCGCGCCGCGCGCACGGCCTTCTCGATGGTCTTGAGTGTGCCGCCCTCATCCTGAATGCCGAAGGAAACAACAGGCTTGGAGGTCATCTTCTGAATCTTTTCGCGCAGCTTGTCATGGCCCACGGTCTCGCAGCCGAGACCGATGATGACTACTCCGTAGACATTGGGGTTGCAGGCAAAGCCGGTCAGCACCTTCTGGCTCATCTCGGTATTGGCGGCCACATCGGAGCAGCCGGTGTTGAACACGATGTTCACAGCGCCGCGCACCTGGGAGGCAACAATCCGGGAGCTCTCGCTGCCGCAGGCGCAGCTCGGCAGGATCAGCACATGGTTACGGATGCCGGGGCGACCTTCGGCTCTGCGATAGCCCCAGAACTTGAGACCGTCATCGGTTTTGACTGCCTTGAAGTCTTCCGCTTCTTCGCCGGTGTCCTCTACCAGTTCGCTGTCATAATCGCGGGGAACGCTGTGAATATTCTCATGGTTTACGAGGTGGCCCTTTACAATGGGACAGTTGGTTTTGCCAATCAATTCTCCGTACTTGAGAACCTCTTCGCCCTCAGCAAAGTCCTTCAGGGCTATCTTGTGGCAATAGGGAATGTCCTCTTCGGCGCGGACGGTGAGCAGCTCGCTGCCCTTCTGGTAGACAACGTCCTCTCCTTTTGCGACCTCCGTGACACAAGTCACGACATTATCGGTCTCATCCATCATCAGTGCGTTAACTTTCATGCCTGTCCTCCAATCTAATTCTGTTGAAAAGTTTCTTTTGTTGTCTTTACAATAGCACGAAAATACTATATAACAATTTCATGGATTTTATATATATATAAATATCGCAAATAGTAAGGTGACAGCTATGGAACAGGACATGAAGTATATCTATCAGGTGTATCAGGACGGCAGCTTTTCCGCTGCGGCTGAACATCTATACATGAGTCAGCCCGCACTCAGCATTGCGGTAAAGCGTGTTGAAGAAGCCATCGGCGCGGAGATTTTCGACCGCAGTCGCCGTCCCGTGGCTCTCACCGAAGCCGGGCAGGCTTACATAGACACTCTGCATTCCATACGCTATTTGGAGGAGGATCTTGCCCACCGGATCGAGGACCTGCGCGGTTTGCAGACCGGCACCCTGCGCCTCGGCGGGACTCACTTTTTAAATTGCTATATTCTCGCTCCGATCATCGCGGAGTTTAACAAGCAGTACCCCGGTATTCAGCTTGAGCTTTTTGAGGACAGTGCGCTGAAACTGCAGGGGTATCTCCATCGCCGGGACATTGATCTCACACTTAGCTGCGCGCCGGAGATTGTGGAACAGTTTGAACATAAGCCTGCTTTTTATGATCATGTGTTGCTTGCGGTGCACCGGGATATTCCCCTGCCCTCTGAGCTTGACGCCATCGCCCTCAGTGCCGACGATATCATGAAGTGCCGCCACCTCGAAGAAGACTGCCCGCGGGTTGATCTGTCGCATTTTAAGGATATGGAATTTATTCTTCTGCGCCAGGGCAACAATCTCTATGACCGAGGGCGGAAGATGTTCCGGGAAGCTGGATTTGAGCCCAAAATAAAATTGACCATCTCTCAGATGGTCACTTCCTATCGTCTGGCGGACAATGCACTCGGTGCGGTATTTATCAGTGATTGGCTGGTACGATCCAAACGCTCGCATCTGCGGTTTTTCAAAATCAATTCCGAATACACCGATCGTCTCTTTTATTTTCTGCTCCCAAAGCGAGATTACACGCCCTTTGCAGTCCGCCGCTTTATGGACTTTGCCGCTGCAAACATACCTTATCCCAGCTTCCATCTGGAGCTTGAAGATGCATAGCTTAATTTTTATTGCTGCACAATATACTTGTGTGATGTGAAAAGTGTTTCTTCTGTTTCTCGGTCAAGGTATCGAGCAGCGCATCCCCGGCCTTCACAGCCTCATTGAGTGCCCTGGAATACTGGCTGTCCTTTTTAAAGCTGCGCTCGCAAACGCAAGTCCGGCAAAACTACTAAAGGAAATTCTCTTCTTCGTGATACGTTGGTAATTTGCACTTTTTTGGCTACCCGGAGGTGATTTTCAAAGTAAATGTGACCGTGTACCGGTCACATAAAGACTCAAATGCAGATTCATTCTGATGTTTCTTCCCTGACCGGTCTTTTCAAAATACCGAGGAGCAGGGCACTAAGCAGGGAGCCGGCTGCAATAGCTGCCATATATCTGAAAGGATGTCCCACCACCGGCAGTACGAAGATGCCCCCGTGAGGAGCCGGTAAAGTGCATCCGAAGACAGCAGTAAGAAAACCCGCAAGTGCGGAGCCGGCGATACAGGAAGGTATGACTCTTAAGAAGTCTGTTATCACATACGGAATTGCTCCTTCCGTGATAAATGACAGTCCCATGAAAAGAGCTGCCAGACCTCCGTGTCTGTCCTCCTTACTGTACCTGTTCCCGAAAATAAAAACAGATATGGCTATGCCTATAGGCGGCACCATTCCTCCTGCCATTACCGCTGCCATGATGATGTTTTCCTTGGTTTCCAGCGACATGATGCCATAGTTGTATGCTATTTTATTTATGATTCCACCCATGTCAACAGACATCATCCCCGCTGCCACCGTGCACACCACATTGATACCCTGAGATTTCGCGAAACTCAGAATAGTATCAAAAACCGATCCAAGCAAATTCGTAAGAGGCATGATCATAAATAAAGATATGGCCTGAACTATGGTCAGACTGAATACGGGATAAATGATGATAGGCGCAACACCCTTTAAGAATTTGGGAAGCCGGTTCATAAAGAGATTTATCTCCCTGCTGACCACTCCTGCCGCAAGTCCTGCCAGGGTTGCCCCGATAAAGCCCGAATCGGTATTTATCACCATGTATCCGCCTACAAACCCCGCCATAAATGCAGATTCTCCCGCAATCTTATAAGCCATGAACGCAGAAAAAACGGGAAGCATAAAGCTAAAGGTTGTATCTCCCAGAAATTTGATATAGGTGGCTATAGATGTGATGGATCCAAGGTCAGATCTTTCATCAACGGAAAGCGTGGACAGATCGATGCTGGCTGCATCAAAAAGAAAGGCAAGAGCGATCAGTATACCTCCACCTGCAACAAAGGGAGTCATCCATTTTACCGCAAAAACGATACTTGAAAGAAACCGCTCCTTCAGAACACTTATGAGGCTGTCTCTCTCCTGATCCATAGAGAGATGTGATATCTCATGCACATCTGCCGGGGTACTTTCTCCGGCTTTTACAGAATCAGCCACAATGACTGCATTTACATCCTCCGCTTCCTTTGAGTCCTCTTCATTTTGCGGCTTTTCAAATACTGTGACTGTGTTTCGGCCATGATGTTTTGACTCATACAGAGCCTTGTCCGCATTTTCACACAGTTCGTACAATGTCATAGCCCTGTAAACAGGGGTGACCCCCACACTCACGGTAAAGGTACATACATCTCTTTGTGAATCCTCACGTATCTTACTGCACATAGCAAGAAGAGATGAATAGGCTTCCTCCACCGGCAGACTGACTGTTCCTATGAACTCATCGCCTCCCCACCGGCCTGCCATTCCCCGGTTTTCCGCAACATATTCTTTTATATGGTCCGCAAGAAGCACCAGTGCGGCGTCACCGCTGGCATGTCCCTTTGAATCGTTTATCTGTTTAAAAAAATCTATATCCAGAAGGAAGAGTGACTGTTCCGAAGCCGTATCATCCTCAGCCCTTTCCCTTTTTGTATTGAAATCCGCCGTGAAGGACTTCCTGTTGGCAAGCCCTGTCAGTTCATCCGTAGTGGCAAGCCTTATCAGTTTTTCATTGTACCTGGAGATAATATTTGATATCAGAACGATGAGGACTATGACCAGAATCATGCTCATGGAAAAAATCACAGCATACTGTGTACGCTGTATATATCTTTCCTGTGCCCCATCATTTAAAACGATGAGACGATAGTCTCCGTTAAAGAAACCATGGGACACACATATTTCTCTGTCTGCCAGAAAAAGCCTGGTTCCGCTGGTCCACATAGACATGCCAGAATCGCTGTCTTCAGCTTCCGGATAAGTGGAGGGAAACTCCGATTTATTGTTATCGGCTTGTGCAAGTATATGTCCGGAAGAGTCTGTGACCCAAAGTGAAATCCACTTATATTTCCCGTCTGCAGTATGATCATTGAAGACTTTGATGACATTCATATCCCTGTTGCCTGACCAGCTTTTACAAGCCACGTCGTCAAGGATATAAGACAGTTCCACTGAGACCATCTTTGTCTCAGCCTCCTGATAATTCTGCATGAGACTTGTGCTGAGGTAGGCGATGGTAAGCATGAATAAGCCAAAAGCACCGACGATAACTAAGAAAATGATACTAAGCTGCCTTTCGTTGGCTTTGTCATTCATGACCGCTTTTCCTCCTTTCCAAACACATAAATGGTCATAAGATGATATAAGTGTCATAAGTCTATACCTCACTTTTGCTCGCACAAAAACGGGATACAGGCTTCATGACACACCCCACATCATAATATATGTTTATATATCGACAACTTCCCATGATTTAATAATGTCGTTAATTTCGGAAGTCCTGCAGAGCCGGACGATTTTTGAACGAAGTAAAAAACACGTGTACAGATACTGACTTTCCGGGGAAATTCAATATCCTATAGATTCAAAAAAACCGCTGATGGTCTGATGTTTTAAATCAGACCTCAGCAGTTTTTTGACATCCCTGTTATTTAACAGGCTCATTCAAGAATCTTTATTCTTCCTTCACCGTATGGATCAGAGTACTTACCTCCTATGGTTCCTCCCAGTTCCTCAGTGATGTACTCTATGAGCACCTGGTTGTCCAGCTTCACTCTGTCTTGGATGACCTTGTCTCCATCAAACATGGTGAAACCGTCTCCCTTGTCCTGAATAGTGTAATCGTGACATGACAGAGTGTAGGTTGCCTTCGGATCTATCGGCTTGTCACCTACCTTGACATTCTGAACTCTCCTTTCACCCTTGATTTCCACGAACATAGAATTATCGTCAGAGATGCAGGGTGAATCAATCTTTGTGTTGACCTCGTAGGAAAGACCTGAGACCTGAAGGAATCCGCCGCACTCATCAGGAATGGAACGGGCTCCCCATTCAAGTGCATCCAGAACCTGCTGTCCCGTAACTTCTATGGTGGAGATCATATTTCCATAAGGAAATACATTGATTATATCTTCGTATGTAATGTCACCCTTTTCGATATTTGCCCTTATAGATCCGCCATTTGCAATGGCTATATCTGAACCTGTATACCATCTGTAGGCATCTGCACAGAAATCACCGATGTTGGTTTCAGCCCGTCTCACCATTCGTATAGGATTTCCCTTATTATCTTTTTCCTTAGGATCATTGACTGTCAGGTCAACCTCTGTCTTAGCCACAACTTCCTCCATCTTTTTCGAAAGCTCAGCGTCGATTTCCTTAACCAGATCACCGATCTCGTTATCTATTCCCAGAAGCTCCGGTGCAGAATCCTTGTTGGGCCAGCTCCATACATCGGTCTTCAGGATCTCCTTATCAGCAGAAATGTGGCTGTAGCCTATGCAGTTAAGCTTTGTTCCGACAGCAGATCTCGTAACATCCTTTCCACTCTTATCCTTCATGACGATCTGTTCTGTATCATGGCTGTGACCATCCAGAAATACATCAATACCCTCAGTATGTTCGATTATATCCTTATAGGTCCATGGACTGTAGACATCATAAAGTCCCATATGTCCGATCAAATATACAAGGTCAGCCCCTTCTTTTCTTACATCATCAACAGCCTTCTGTACGGCATCGTAAACCTTCTCACCGGTCTCATCCTGAAGGAATCCGTATATATAATTACCTTTTTCATCCTGAAAATATTTCGGTGTAGAAGTGGTTATGGAGGTCGGAGTAGTCACGCCCACAAAACCTATCTTCATTCCCGCTGCTTCCTTTATGGCATAAGGTTCAAAAACCAGTTCATCGTTTTTCGTGAAGTTACAGCAGATATACTTATACTCCGCTTCATTTTCTGCAAGCTTCAGAAAATCCTCCATTCCGTAGTCAAATTCATGATTTCCCGGAATGGCAAAATCATAGTCAAGCTCATTCATTATCTTAACTATGTCTTCACCCTTTGTAAGGGTACCCACAGCTTCACCCTGAATAGCGTCTCCGTCATCCACCAGAATAGTCTCATAGCCCTCTGCCTCCAGCCTGTCCCTGATGGCTTTAAGTCCCGCATATCCGAAGCCTTCATCGATACCGCAGTGAACATCACTGGTAAAAAGGATATAGACCTCGCCGTTCTTCTCGCTCTTTTCCTGCAGAGCATCCTGCTTGCCTGAAGACATATCGGAAGAATCTGCTGCCTCAGTTTCCTTTTCCTGTGCGACAGCTTCTGTACTTTCTGCTGCGGTCGGTGCCTTTGCCGGCTCAATGTCCGTAGCACCGCACCCCACTGCAGTTCCCAGCATCATAAGAGAAAGAAATCCGGCTATAAAACCTTTTAATTCTCCTGATAATAAACACTTCTTACTCAATTTCCATACCTCCTTCACAATAATTCTTCTCACTGTTTAGCATCGACACAAAACCATATCTTATAATGCGGGCGCTCAAGGTAATTATTGGAACGCCCGGCACTATACGCTACTGTGTCCCTTATAGTTTTCTCATCTGCATCATAGCGTTATAATCAAAAAAACTCCTCAGCATTTGCCGAAGAGCTTTCTATTATGATGTGTGTGTCAAAAGTCGATATCGGACCGCTTCGCGTGTTAAACTATTGCGTATGCTGCTGTTTTAACAGCTTTATATTTACCATTACGATGCCATCGCAAGCATTCCGTTACATCCAAAATATCTGAGGGCCTCAACCAGTGCAAGTATAGTCAGGGACTGTCCGTAGGCCATGGGGGCGATTAGGATGTTTTTATAATGCTCTCTGTCCATGCCCATACCTGTTCCGCCGGAAACATTGAGCACCGTACCATCCTTATCGATGTTGGACAGGATTCCACGGATGGCTCTCAATGCACACTGCTTATAGGAGTCATCAAGTATTCCAAGCTCCAGTCCCTTTATGATACCCGCTGCGATTGCGGCAGAACCGGAAACCTCTTCGTAACTTGAAGGATCGTCAAGCACCGTATGCCAGAGCCCGCTTTCAGCCTGCAGCTTCTTTAATGCTGAGACCTGAGCCTTAAAGCAATCCACAATGATGCTTTTTACTCCCGGATTAAGAGGCTCTTTAAAATCACTGAGATAATCAAGGATTCCCAGGGTGAACCAGCTGTTTCCACGGCACCAGAAGACACCTCCGAAATTATCCTGTCTGTTGAAGCTCCAGCCATGATAGAAAAGTCCTGTCTCCTTGTCGTAAAGGTACTTTATGTGCATCAGTACCTGATGGATTCCTTCATTGATCCACTCGACATTATGGTACTTCTGTCCCATACGATTCAGGAACAGAACAGTCATGAAGATGGTATCGATCCACATCTCATTCTCATTGAGCCTTACGCCAAGCCTGTCACCATTGGCACTGGTCACATGCTGAAAGCCCCCTTCCTTCGTTCTGGGAAGACAGTTCATGAGCCATTCGGCCCAGCTTAAACACAGCTCTTCATAGTTCTTATCATGAACCTTTTCATTGAGTTCTGTAAGTGTAAGCAGGGGGGTAGTTGTGTTAATGTTTCTGGACGGAAGTCCCTGCTCTATATTTTTGTCGAACCAGCTCCTGAGGAAGCCGAGCTGCTCTTTTGAGCCATCTATGTCCATCTTCTTCATCAGGCCATACAGTCCTATTCCCTGAGGCCAGTCCCATTCGCTTATGCCGAAATCTCTTTTGAAGTATCCTACAGCCTCGCCCTTCTCCTTAAGCTCCGACTCGTTTTCCGGGCCATCAAGATTCATAAGCTTCTGTATCACCAGTTCAAGTTTTGTTTTTAATTCTTTTTTGTTGATCTCCATTTAAACAAATATCTCCTAAATACATTTTGGTTTACAGGTTTACCTGGTACATTTATACTGATATATACTTTCCGCATTGTGAGGTCATCATGGTAGAACCTGTTATTGAAACAAACGAAAAACTGACTCTTTTCTGCTCCATTGACGGTCTTGCCGTCGAGCATAAGGTACGCTACGGACAGTACGACATGAAGATAAAACATTTCCATCCGGAATATGAGATCTTCTACATACTTGACGGACAGCGTGACTTCTTTTTTGATAACAGAATCTATCATGCCAGAAAAGGTGACCTTATACTCATCGATTCAAATCTCATTCACATGACCCAGTCAACGGGAGTTGACGATCTCGGTCACAACCGGATCATCCTTTATATCACTCCCGACAGAATGAAAAGCATGGAAGCTAAGTTTCCATCTCTGAGTCTTACACGTTTTTTCAGGATGAATTACGGTGTCTATCATCTGACATCTGAACAGCAGGAACGCTTCATGGACTTCTACTACAACTTCAAAAAGGAGTATCAGGAGAAGAAAAGCAATTATCTTCTTTCCATGGAGCTCTGTACCATAGAACTTCTCATTCACATGACAAGAGATCTGCAACGTTCGGACGTAACTGCCGATGAGAAGTGTGAAAACAAAAACTTCCGGCATGCCTACGAGATAGCTGATTATCTGTCAGAGCACTTCAGCGATGATATAGACCTTGATTTTCTGGCCAGAAAATTCTATCTCAGCAAATACTATCTCTGCCGTACATTCCGGGAAGTTACAGGCTACAACATCCGTGAATACATTAACATCTACCGTATCAGGTCCGCAAAGCAGCTTTTGGAAGAGTCCGACGAAAGCATTGACACAATAGCCGGAAAAGTCGGATACCATTCAGTGACTCATTTTGAAAAGATTTTTAAATCCTATATGAATGTCTCGCCGCTCAAATACCGAAAGCAGCGTAATGTCTACGTCAGCATGATACCCGTTGTAAATCATCTGAGCTGACAGCGGATGATATCCCCTAAACCATCATCCGCTGTCTCAGTGCCGGAGTTTGCCGCACTGAGACATTTTTAGTTTTACTGTCTCCGGCACTATGGGTTCATGGGTTCTGTTACGGTCCGATGATTTCAAATCATCAGATAAGTCCGAGAGTCTTCGGAAGCCATTCTGATATGGCGGGTACAAAGGTTACGAACAAAAGTGCTGTAACTATGACTGCAAAGTAGGGCACAAGACGCTTTATGACTGTCTCGACCTTAAGCTTCGCAACCGAACATCCCACAAAAAGTACACTTCCTACAGGCGGAGTCACTGTTCCGATAGCCAGATTCATTACCATCATGACACCGAACTGGATCTCGTCCATGCCTACGCTCTTTGCCACAGGGAGGAAAATCGGAGTAAAGATCATAAGCGCAGGTGCCATATCCATGAAGGTTCCCACGATGAGCAGGATGATATTAATGATAAGAAGTATGACCACCCTGTTGTCTGAAACAGAAAGAAGAAGTGAACTGATGGCCTGAGGAAGTCCTGTGAAGGAAAGAACGAAGCTGAGGACCTGGGATGCACCGATGATGAGCATAACGATTGTAGTCATGGTTCCCGCATCCACAAGCACCTTGTAGATATCCTTAAGTCCTATGCTCCTGTATACGAAAAATGCAAGTAAAAATGCATAGATAACCGCAACGCCGGCTGCCTCTGTAGGTGAGAAAAGTCCGGAAAGTATGCCGCCGATGATGATGACTATCATGAGAAGTGAAGGGACAGCACGTATAAAGGTCTCCCAGGCTTCCTTCATGCTGATCTTTTCTGCTCTCTTTACAACATAACCATGCTGTGCCGCATAGGCAAATGCTACCGCTCCGCAAAGGCCTGCCCACAAAAGTCCCGGAATCCATCCGGCCATGAGCAGTGCTGCAACAGAGGTTCCGCCTGCTGCCGCAGAATATACGATGAAAGCATTGGTAGGAGGTATGAGCTGACCTACAGGAGCTGTTGCAATGTTTGTTGCCGCCGCAAATGCCTCATCATAGCCCTGATCCTTCTCGAGAGGATTCATAACACCGCCGATTGCTGTTGCTGCTGCAATTCCCGAGCCTGAAAGTGAACCAAAAATGGTATTGCCGGCTATGTTTGTGAGGGCCAGTGAACCCGGAACCCTGCCGAGCACAAGAAGTGCCAGATCGATGATCCTCTGGGCGATACCCCCGTTACTCATAAGTGTTCCCGCAAGAATGAAGAAAGGAACTGCAAGAAGAGAGAAGGAATCTATACCGCTTGCCATCTTCTGTGCGGAAATGAACATTCCAAACTGCGGGTCCATAAACATTATTATGGTAACAAGTGCCGAAGAGATAATGCTGAAAGAGATGGGTACCTTCATAAAAAGAAGGAAGAAAAATACCACGAGAAGTACTATTGCTGCCTGTGCCTGCATCATCATGCTGCCTCCTTTTCTGTCATTCCGGTCTCAGTCTTTTCCTGCCTGACCAGAGAGATAAGTCTTGGGACTGTATAGAAAACCATGAGACAGCCCGCCACAGGAACTCCCATGTAGTAGAACTGCATCGGCATCTGAAGCGCTGCTGAAACCTGACCGGCTGCGTTCAGGGTTACCATGATTCCGCCCACGATAAACACCGAAACACTGAGAAGGAGGATGAGAGCTTCGATGAAGATAGCATTGATCTTCCTGCCTTTTTCAGAAAAGGTGTCCACAAGAAATTCGATAGCGATATGCTGATTCTTTCCGTATGCGTAAGGAACTCCAAGCATTGTAAGCCAGATAAGGGCATATCTCATAAATTCCTCAGTCCAGTCTGCTGCATGATTGAGAACGAATCTGGTAAAGATCTGCCAGAAATTTGCTCCTACCATGCAAACGATGAGAACAGCCATGATTGTTTCTATGATTCTGTTAACTTTCTTTGTCATTTCGCCCTCCTTAATTGCTGTAAAGCTCTATATCATCATAAAGTGCTTTATATTCTTCACCCTGAGCCATGTACTCCTGATGAAGCGGCTGAACCGCATTTATGAATGCTGTCTTATCTATATCCTTATAGATTGTCACACCATGCTGCTTTGCTTCTTCTATAGCTGCATCCATCATGGAATTGTAAACTGACTTGAAGTTGTCATTGGTCTCGGAAAGTGCCTTTTCAAGAGCCTGCTGCTGAGCCTCTGTGAGAGAATTCCAGGTCTTTGTGCTGATGATGTAAATGTCCGGTGAGTACTGATGCTCAGTATAGGTGTAGGAGCTTACCAGATCCTCATGTCCGTTAACGGTCAGCGCAAGCTCTGTGTTCTCCGCACCGTCTACGATTCCCTGCTGGAGAGCCGAATAAGTCTCGCTGGAAGACATGGGAACAGGTGTAGCACCCATGGCCGAGATCATGCCCATGGAGGTACTGCTGACCATTGACCTTATCTTCATACCGGTAAGATCCGATGGATCGTCAACGCACACATCCTTCTTGAGATAATAGTTTCTGGAACCGTTTGCGTAGTAGCCGATGGCGATAAATCCCTGATCCGCTGTGGATCTGAAAAGCTTCTTTACTGCCTCACTCTTCTCCATGGCCTCATAATAGTGTTCCTGACTGGTGAACAGATAGGGCAGGGCGAATATGGCGTATCTGTTGTCAAACTGCCCCAAAGTATTGGAACTTACCTTAGCCATGTCCAGGATGCCCGCCTGAACCATCTCTACCTCTTCCGTCTCAGAACCAAGCTGTCCGCTTGGGTAAATTTTGATTGAAATTTCACCATTGGAATCCTTCATGGCAAAGTCACTGAACTTTGCTATGGTATCCGCAATTTCTGACCCGTCCTGCTGATTATGTGCAAGCTTGAGCTGTACTGCTCCGCTGAGATCAGCCGCCTTGACGCTTACAAAAGTTCCGGCCGCCAATATGAGCGCACAAGCCGTAAATGCCGTTCCTACGCGCTTCAATACTTTATTCATGTGCTTTTTCTCCTTATCTCCAAAGACAGGCTCCTGAATCTCACCTGTCGATCATCATAGTTTTACCGATCTGAAAATAAACGAGATTTACGCCGGCCGGCTGAAAACTCCTTATTTCGCAAACTATTTAAACTGTAGCTATATTAGCATTTTAATGTTCAGATTTATCTTTTTTTATTGCAATTTTCAAGTGATTTTCAAACAAAATTGCGGTACAAAAACAGCCCCGTCACCTCATTTTCCTTAGATCCCTTGCGATACCGAAACATTCCCTTATCATATTGTTTGGGAGATACCATGGCACCGTGTAGGCTGCTATTCCGAAAACTTCGTTTCCCATATACTTTTTTGCCAGATGAAGGCCTCTGAATACATGGAAATTATTCGTCACTATGCCTATCCTTAATGTATCAGCCTCTGATGCTCTATCCATGATCTCTTTAGAGAAGCGTATGTTTTCAACAGTATCTTCTGCTTCTGTTTCGGCTATGATGCGCTCTGTATCAATCCCTTTTGAAACGAGATATTCCTTTCCCCCGTCTCCTTCACTGACAGTCTCATTCTTTCCTTTTCCGCCGGATACAATGCAGACAGTATCCGGATTCTCTATAAGATAATCATATGCAGCATCAAGCCTGAATTTATAGATAGCACTCGGACTTCCATTTTTCATCTGTGCACCTAAGACAACTATGTAATCAAGATCGGATTCTCCTTTATCCCCGAAATGTCTTGCCATGGCACAAAAGCAAAAGATAAAGAATACTAACGTCAGACTGATGATTGCATAAGAAGCATATCTTATTCCAAAGGGCAGTTTCAGCCACCTGCCGTTTCCTGAAAGGTAGAACATTAATCCGAAAATAATTGCGCCGAATAACCATATCAAAAAAGAGAATGTTCCGCTTCCGACCATAAATATACTTACAGAATAAACAAGGCATATAATTATTAATATCAATAACAAATATCTTATACAGTTCATCTTTCATCCTTTACAAAATCTTTTCTGTTTTTCTATATAAACCCCCATTCTTCCGGAGCAGATCAAAGCCTTAACAATGAGGTTTATTTGTTCTTCATATTTTATGTATATTGTAGCAAATCAAGTGAGGTAATAATGCACATAATAAGAGAGTGTATTGTCATGTCAATCAATGTCACATATCAGACATAGATATAAATATATGTCTGGTACATAAATACATAAAAGGCAGTAATACCCGGGGGCGGGTATTACTGCCTAAGTTTTTTCTCAATCCAATCTGAATACCGGTTCCAGTTTTGGCTGGGCGCCGGTCTCCGGGTCCATGACAAGTTCCAGAATATCCTTCATGTATTCATTCCACTTGTCTACCACCGGGCTTTCCGCCTGGGTCTTTTCTGCAAATGCTACTCCTTTTGAGCATTCATAGTACCCGAACAGCTCATCACCATCGGAAAATATGGTGTAGTTTTCTATACCTGCTGATTTTAAAACCTCGACCATCTCCGGCCAGATCTCATTATGACGTTTTATATACTCTGCCTTACAGCCGGGTTTTATCCTGCCTCTCCATGCCATTCGTTCCATTTTTTTCTTTCCTCCTTGAGTGTAGATTTTCATTAAATACATTTACTTCGCAGTCTGTTCAGTTCTTCCGACGGGGCCATGTAGATCATCAATCATTCCTGCCACGATATTCTTTTATATCAAAAGAGTCTTTCACGCTTCTTCTGAATTCCTTCAGATCTCTGAACACCCCTCCGTATATCATCTGAGCTCCCAGATTTCCTATTGCCGTTGCCTCGGAAGGTCCCGCAAGAACTTTTAGTCCTGTCTCAGCCGCAGTAAGCTGATTCAGCCACTCTGCATTGGAGCCTCCGCCTACTATATGTATGGCAGTGTATTTCTTTCCTCTTATCTTCTCAAGACCAGCTACCGCATCTTTATAGCATCTCGCAAGTGAACGATATATCACTCTTGCGATTTCCCAAGGTGTTTCCGGTACCTTTTGTCCTGTCTCCCTGCAGGCATTTTTCACTTCGGCTACCATGGATTCAGGTGCAAGAAATCTCTGATCATTTGCATCCACCAGAGAATCAATATCTGCTTCTGCCGCATACTGACAGATAGATGAGAAGCTGAAATCCTGAGCCGTATAATACTTCCGGTCTTCTGATTCATTTTCCTTCATTAAAGAGTTTTCCCTGTCTTCTTTCCTGCAGGAGTCTGAGCCAATACTTTCAGTGCCCGGTTTAAATCCAGTTTTCTCTTCTGATCCCGATTCAGCTTCCCCATATGCAGTGCCACAGGTCTTTTGTATCGGGGAGGATTCAGGCTCTTCCTTGATATATTCACTTAAAAATTCCTTCCTTGCTGACTGAATCATCCAGAGTCCCATGATGTTCTTCAGGAATCTGTATCTGTGTTCGTAGCCGCCTTCATTGGTGAAGTTTTGAGCGGCTGCTGCGTCAGTCACATCGGGCTTCTTCAGTTCAGTTCCGAGAAGTGACCAGGTGCCGGAGGATATATACAGTGCATCCTCCTCTTCAGTCGGTACACTCATGACTGCGGAGCCGGTATCGTGTGTAGCAGGGAGTATCACTTCACAATCAAATCCAATCTCCGACACAGTTTCAGCTCTCAGCCTGCCCACCTTTTCTCCCGGGTCTGACAACTCTCCGAAAAGCTTCATCGGGAGCCCGAGTTTACCGATAAGCTCCCTGTCCCATGTTCCCGTTTCTGCCGACACAAGCTGGGTGGTTGTAGCATTGGTATACTCCTGTTTTCTGACTCCGGTAAGCAGAAAATTGAGATAATCCGGTACCATCAAAAGAGTCTCGGCTTCAGAAAGCCATTCGGGGTGATCTTTTTTTAATGACTCAAGCTGGTAAATAGTGTTGAAAATCGCTTTCTGTATTCCCGTCCTTTTATAGAGTTCTTTTTCGGAAATTATTTTATATACTTCCCTGTCCACATCCTCCGTGCGGGAATCCCTGTAGGCAAAGCATGGTCCCAGCATATTGTCATCCTTATCAAGAAGTACATAGTCCACTGCCCAGGTATCGATGGCCATGGAAACAGGAACCTTCCCTTCCTCAAAGCACTTTTTCATGCCGTTTTTGACTTCCTGAAAAAGCCTTTTCATATCCCAGATTTTATGTCCTTCGACCGTATCCATGTGGTTTTCGAACCTGTAGATCTCCTCCAGCATTATTTTCTGGTTTTCCATATGGGCCAGGATATGACGCCCGCTGGAAGCTCCTATATCCACTGCAAGATAATACGTCGTTTTATTTTCTACACTCATATATGTCCTTTCAAAAAAACTGCCTATCCGGAACACATCCATAGGCAGTTTGTAATAAATTTAATGACCTGAGTGTCAAAAGTATTTGCCACTCAATTATGATGCTCAGCACGCACACATTCGTGTGCAATGAGCAGGAATCCTTACGGATTCCTTTGAAGCGCTCAAAGCCGCGTGGCTCCTTCGATTAAAAATCGAAGGCAGTTGTGCTGCTGAACACTCAAACTTCGGTCCTTTTGCTATGCAAAACGACTACGTTATTCGTGTTCGGGCGGGTCATAAAGTCTCAAATCAACGTGCAAGCACGTGATTTGGTACTTTTGACCCTTGCATCATTTTATAATCAGTCCTC
>DFGZ01000192.1 GCA_002371295.1 Oribacterium sp. UBA3737
ACACCATGTCACATTTTATCAATGACGAGTGCGTTAGCTGCGGATCATGTGCTTCTGTTTGTCCAGTAGAGGCTATTTCAGCTGGTGATTCAAAGTATGTAGTTGACGAGGATACATGCATTGATTGCGGAGCTTGCGAGGAGGCTTGTCCTACAGGCGCTATCGCAGCTAAGGCTTGATAGATATTTCCGAAAGATAAGACCGTTGATACCGAAAGGTATCAGCGGTCCTTTTTTTGTAAACGTAGAATGGCAAGGTTAAAGGAGCATCCTCTGTAATATTGATATCGTATTTTTTCATCAAATATGTCCTTTCCTGAATTTTTCAAAAGCTTCTGCTGAATTTTGAACACGTCCGGATTTGTATGACTCATAGCCCTTCATGAGTTTCGTATGTATCTCATCACTGCTCATTCTCGTTGCATCTATGCTCTCTAGTGCACTAGGCAGTTTTACACTAAACGGAATACCGCCAACAAGAACAACCTGATTCAAAAACATATCTACTACTGTAGACATGGGAACCCCTAAACGATAAGCATTGTTTTTTAAATTTTGTCATATTTTTTATATCTGTTTCATGGAATATATGACAAATCAATGCTATACTTCAACTAGGAGAAAGAAAGGAGTCTCGGATATGAATAGTCGAATTGATTTTAAAAAACTAGGACATACTTTAAAAGAAGTTCGAGAAATGGAAAATATAACCCAAAGTGAAGTAGCATCATATTTAGGTGTTGACCAGAGCATGATTTCAAAGTTAGAAAAAGGAGAGCGGGCAATCAGCGCTGAGGCATTAAACAGTTTGGCAAAGCTATTTTGTTTTCCTGTTAAAGAGCTGCTTGATCCAAATGCAGTTCTTTCAAAAGGCAAGGTTGCTTTCAGGACAGACAATCTGACATTTGAAGATAATTGTGTTTTAGCTAACGTAAATGCTATCATTTTGAACCAACTCGAAATGGACGAGGTGACACATGGCCAAAATCGATAAACTTGACATATCAACCAAGGCATTAAGTTTAAGACAAACGATGGGTGAAGATTCATTTTCTCCCATCGATATTTTTGCGCTTGTTCAACGTCAAAAAGACATAACTCTTATTATGTACCCATTAGGTGAAAACATATCGGGTTACTGCCGAAAGTATGAACATACAAATATCATCGTCATTAATTCCGGTATGACCATCGGACGTCAACGTTATTCACTGGCTCATGAACTGTATCATATATATTATGATACCGATATGAGTTCTTTTGTTTGTTCAAATTTCAACAATAAATCTGTCAATGAACAAAAAGCCGATCTATTTGCATCTTACTTCCTTATGCCCCAGGATGCACTTGAAAAATTCAAGATAAAAAAGCCTGTTCAGCTAATAGATATCATTGATATGGAACAATACTATAGGATAAGCCGTAAAGCTCTGTTATATAGGCTATTAAATGATGGCATTATAACCAATGATGAATTTGAGAATTTTTCACATAATGTCAAATTATCCGCCAAGATGGCAGGTTATAACGATTCTCTTTATAACTCATCTCCGGAGAATGAGCGGTACTATGTATATGGTAAATATATAACTGATGCTGAGAATCTTTTGAATAGTGGCAAAATATCAGTCGGAAAATATGAGGAATACCTATTAACTGCTTATAGGGATGATCTTGTTTTCGGATATGAAGACGGAGGAGAAGTCGTTGACTAAAGAAACACTTTTTTTCGATACAGATTGTATTTCTGCGTTTTTATGGATAGATGATACAAGCATTGTCGCAAAGCTATACAATGGCAGAATCGCCATCCCAACTCAAGTATACACCGAACTGTCCAGTTGCTCAGGCAGAGCTTCCATCCTTAAGGAAAGAATAGATACTATGGTCCATAACGGCCAGGCTTTAATCATTGATATGGATATCGATAGTAAAGAGTATGTTGTATTTTATGAGTTAGCGTTGGATCCTCCAAAAGGCGAACTAATGATAGGAAAAGGCGAAGCAGCTTGTATTGCTCTTGCAAAAGAACGTGGCGGCATTCTTGCAAGCAATAATTTCAGAGATACAAAAAAATATATAGAAAAATATGGCTTAAAATATACAACCACCGCAGACATCATCCTTGAGGCCTACAACAAAAAGCTTTTGTCTCAGGACGAAGCCGAAAATATGTGGCAGGAAATGTTGAAAAAGCGTAGGCGGCTTGGAGCTTTGTCTTTTAAGGATTATTTGTCTAAGCACAAATAAATATAAATACCATCAAAAGAGAGGGGGCTGTCGCACTAAACTTTGGAGATACCAAGGTTAAAGGCTCTAGTATTTACGCGCTTTTATACTAGAGCCTTTCCCTTTCGTGTGGTCTTCTCATAAATAACCTCACATTCTATATATTTTATGTACAAAGAAGATACGATACTCTAAAACAATACATAACAATTTAAATAAAATTCAAACCAATTAGATATTCAAAAAAGTATCTCAGATCTTCTTGTACCATTATACTATCATTCAAAATTATTTTCGTCAATTCTATGATTTGAGAATTAATTTTTATTTTATACTTCTAAAACCGTCTTAATAAATCAAGTATGGTAAAGAAGCTACAGGATTTCGCCTTTGCTGGAGTTCTCAAATGCTTTTGTACAGGCACAACGCCCGGGTGGCAACATTATAACGAAAAAAAGAGACATCACTGTGTGATGCCTCCTCTTAATCAATTTACGATCTGAACCTGATAGTGAGCTCCGCTGCATTCCTTGATACTGTGTTCACGATATTATCAACATCGCTTATAGCCTCAGAAAGCTTTCGCCCGCTCTTCACCTCGGTAACAATGATGTTGGAAAGGATTTCCATCAGCATATTGTTTATGTCATCCGGAGTGAATGAAACCTTACCATCCTTATCCACTCTTGCCCTCATCTGGAAGGCTCTTCCCTGGGGCATGAAAGCAGGTACCGGCTGGGTACCAGACAGGCTTCCCAGCTTCTCTCTCAGAGCATCCATGATATGTTTTCCGAGAGGCGACTGGGTATCTATCTCCTCAATACTCTTTATATCGATGTTGTTGGCAAGATCCTTCTTCAGCTTCTGTGCACGTTTTTCAAGGTCTTCCTTGACATCACCGCACTCCTTATCAAGCTGTCTTAAATTCCTGTCAAACTCCTCAAGCTTTTCGTTTGTGCATCTTACAACAGATTCAGCCAGTTTATCGTAGGTCGATACCAGCGACTCATCCATGATTCTGCCATCGATATATGCGATAAACTCATCCATGATCTGAAATTTCTGATCGGTGGATTTGTAGAGCAATATAAGAAGATCTTCATCGCCCTTTCCCATATAGGCACAATAATTCTTTTCATCCGAATCAAAAATATATAGAACATAGTGTTCATCCTGATCACTTATTTTCTTTTTGATCACATTCATCATCATTCCTCCGGGGTCACAATATTTAGTCTTTAAAGTCTCTGTGTCCGACCCGCATAGCAAGTTCAAAGCCAAGCCTCAAACTCTGAGATCCTCTCATTCAAAGCAAAGACATCGTGTCTTAATCTTATCTTCGGCGATTTTTGTTTTAGAATAATATCTACATCCAATATAAAAACAGACCGAAGAGAATAATACCAAAAATCCATACTGAAATTAAAGGATTAAATGAAGTTTTATTAAAAAAAGCATGATACAGCATATTGATCAATAAGCTGAATACAAGTGCCAATGCTATGACCACAGCATATATGATAATCGTTATACTCATTAAAATTCCTGTAAATTTTAGAATCAGGCCAAAGTAACCTTCACCTTATGATCGTACCACTTTCCCTTTTTCCCGAGGAGAGCAAGATCAAATTCCTCATCAAGGTTATCCACCGGAATGTCAAAACCGTAGACCGATTCAGTCTTTCCGTCAGAATAGGTCACCTTGTCTGTTGTCGGCTGAAGAACTCCTGCACTGTCCTTTTCTGCCTCATCAGCAGTTCCGGGATAAAGATTTGTGATGTTCTTTGATGCCAGAGAAACATGGATGCTCATCTTTCCATCCTTAACCGTAAGGATGCCCTTTCCGTCATACGCCTCGTTCACATGGAACATGCTGTTGTCGGTAGTGAAAAAGGCATCGTATGTTCCGTCCTCCTGAGCCTTTGTGTTACCGGATTTTGTGACTTCACCGGAAACTGAGTCAAGGCTTTCGATGGCGTCCTTACTGTGAGCCACATAAATCTCCTGAACCTCAGCTATACCGCCCAGGCCTGCGATCTGTGTGTCCACCTCATCAAATGCACCTGAAGCCACAAAAAGGCTCTTCCAGGAATCCTCTTCATCACCTGCCATATCGTTGTTGGCATGATCGCCTGCAACCACCATAAGGGGTCTCAGGATCACCTTCTTGTAGCCTGCTGCCTTGATCTTCTCTATAACACTCTCGCAGGATGTGCTCTCAGGCTTGCCCTCAACTGTTCCGATGAAGACATTGGCATAATCAAGAGCCTCCATCTGTGACTGCATCTGCTCGTAGGTGACGCTTGCGGAATGGGATGTACCGTGACCCATAAATACAAAGGCTGTTCCGTCTTCCTGAGCGGCCTTCAGATCCTTGTAGCCGGCTTCAGAAACAGCTTCCTTGGTGATGGCCTCTGCTACAGCCTTCTTGTCATCATTCACTGAGCTTGAATCTGCTCCTACCTGTCCGAGGAGTGGCTCCGCGATAACAACATTTTCGAACTTATCCTTATAGGACATGACAGCTTTCGAAAGCTCGTCATACTCTGCGCCGTGCATAAGGTGTGTAGGCTGAACAACAAGATTCTTTACCCCGTTGTCAACGGCTCTCTGAAGGGCCTCATCCATGTTATCGATCTTTGCGTCATCCCTTGCCTGAACATGATTGATGATTATCTGTGCCGTGAAGGCTCTTCTCACATCCCAGTCTGGGTAAGCCTTGGCAAGGGCCTTTTCGATGCCACCGATATCTGTGGCACGTGAGTCGTTGAAGGATGTTCCGAAGCTCACAACCAGAAGCTCGTTCTCACCTATCTCGTCTCCGTTCAGTGTGTCATCCCTGGAAGCATCTCCTGTATCTCTTCCGAAATAATCAGGATCGGCTTCTTCTCCCTGAACCAGCTCCTTCTGTTCGTCCGTAAGGGCGTCCCAGGCTGCCTTTGCCTCTCTGCACTGCTCATCGGTGTTCTCGTTCCACTCCTGAACATAAATGGCATCGATAAGTTCAGCCACATGGTCTGCAGCTTCCTGATCGCTGTTCTTTTCCGAAGCTTCCTTACTTTCTTCTTTGCTTTCTTCGGTACTGACTTCGCTGCTTTCTACCTCACTCTCTGTGCTTTCTGCCTGTGTTTCCGAAGGTGCAGAAGCCGCCGGCACATCATTGGTACCGCATGCAGCCATCAAGGACGCTATAAGAACTGCCGCGCATAAAACTGCCAGATTTCTTCTCTTCATAATTTCCCTCCTCTATAAAGGTATGTTTTTTGCCGTTTATCTCTGACATACGGATTCAGATCTGACCGGCTCCCAATACAAAAAACTTTTATCCGGAATTATACCACGCTTTCCATAGATTGCAAAAGTATCTCCAGATTTTCCTCGCTGATGTCGTAGAGCTTACAGAGCACCTTCCGGTTCAGAATCTCCTTCGGGGTACCCACTTTGATGATGTCTCTGTCCTTCACGCATACTATACGGTCCGATATCACCCTCGCCAGTTCAAATTCATGAAGCGAAATGATGACAGTCATTTTCCGGCTTTCACGAAGCTTTCCAAGAAGTCGTATAAGCTCCAGCTTGTATCTTATGTCCATATAGGATGTTGGCTCATCCAGTACCAGAATCTTCGGTTCCTGCGTAAGAGTCCGCGCCAGCATCACCCTCTGCTTCTGTCCGTCGCTCAGCTCTCTGAAATATCTGTCTGCCAGTTCCGAAACACTTAAGAGTGCCAATGCCTCTCCCACCACTTCCTCGTCGTGGCTCGTGAGCATTCCCATGTGACCTGTATAGGGATATCTTCCGGCTTCAACCACATCCCTCACCGTCATGAGCTCAGGGTCGATGCGCTCTGTAAGAAGTATGGAGACTGTTTCCGCAAGCTCATGATAGGAAAGCTTCGAAAGCTCCTTCCCGTCTATATATACTGTTCCCTTTACGGGCTCAAGCTGTCTCGCTACAGTCTTCAATATGGTGGATTTTCCTGCGCCGTTAGGTCCGATAAGGGTGATTATCTCTCCTTCGCCTATGGAGAGTTCGATGTTCCCGATCAGTACCCTGCCGCCGTAACCCACCGACAGATCATTCAGTTTTAGCATTTCGGTTTTAGCATTGTTACCCATTTATTGTTCGTCTCCGGTACATATCAATAAAGACTTATATTTCGATTTTCCTGCAGAAGCCGCCAAAATCAGCATAGTCAGATTACTTTCTGATTCGTCTTCGTACCAGCATAACTATCACTACAGGTGCGCCGAAAACGCTGGTAACTGTACTTATATTAAGCTCTGTTGGTGCAAATGCACACCTCGCTATGAGATCACATCCCATACAGAACACGGCTCCTGAGAGGAATGTTGCCGGTATTACCACCATGGCCTTCGATACCTTCAGCATACTCTTTGTCAGAAAGGGAACCGCAATCCCAACGAAGGAGACAGGTCCCGCAAATGCCGTCACCGTAGCAGAAAGAATGCTGGACAGTAATATAAGAAGAAGCCTGAACAGACGGACATTGACCCCCATGCTCTTTGCGTAGTTTTCTCCAAGCTGAAGGGCATCTATGGGTTTTGACAAAAGAAATGAAAAAAGCGTTGTCAGGGTAATGATTGAAGCCGACAGGTAAACATTGTCCCAGGACATACCTGAAAAGCTGCCAAGTGACCAGCCGCGAAGATTCACGATATCCGAGTCTTCCGCAAAGGTCAGAAGAAAGTCCGTTGCGGCGGAACAGATATAGCCAACCATGATTCCCGCCACAAGAAGTCCGGCAGAATCCTTTACATGCCGGGACACCAGAAGAATGAAGCCCGTGGTGATAAGGGAGCCGAAAAAGGCAGCTGCTATCATGTTCCATGTGCTGACACTGCGGTAAACTCTCAGAAGAAATATCATGTTGAGGGCCACCGTGAATTTAGCTCCGGAGGATATGCCCAGCACAAAGGGGCCGGCTATGGGGTTGCCAAAAAAGGTCTGAAGCAGGAAGCCCGAGACTGCCAGTGCACCGCCAAGTATCGCTGCCATGATCAGTCTCGGCAGACGGATCATGCGGATGATGCTGTAGGCGCTGCTGCCCTCATCCCCGCCTTTCAAAATTTCAAAAACCCGGGAAAGAGGAATACTGACATTTCCGGTATTGATATTTAAGATCAGGATGATGAAAAACGCTGCAGTAAGAAGGGCGAACACCGCCCCGTACCTGACTGCTCTTTGTTTTTTCATTGAAGATCTTTCATTCATCTGAAACCTCGTGAATTGATATTTGGGGCGCATTCGGCAACATATTCACTGCATTTTTTTCAGGAACTTCATGCCTCCGGTGTCTCCCGAAAGCATGAGATGTACATCTCTCGCAAACTCGGAAACTGTGTCCGTAGACTGATAGAATTCTTTGTCAACGATGTAGACATTGGAATCCTTTACAGCTTTGAAGTCTGACAAAAGGCTGTTCTTTGCCACAAGATCCCGAAGTGTCTCCACCGAACTGTCAATGCTGCCGTTGTAAATGATGTAGTCGGCATCGGCAGCTGCCGCATAGAACTCTTCCATGGAAATGTCTATGGATATGCTGTCGCTCTTCTCCTTCAGGGAATCAAACACATAGTCCCCGCCGCCGTCACGTATCATTTTGGGGATATAGTCGTCGGAATTTCTCACCACTGCAAGTCCCCGGGAATTGAAGTAGAAGAAGGCAACTGTTTTGCCTGTCTTTTCAAAGCCCTCTTTAAGACCTGAGCGTCTCAGCTCTTCTCTGAAAAAACTCTCTGCCTCATTTTCATGATCAGTCATGGCGCCGTAAAGCTTCACCCATTCCGTCCTTCCCAGTGCATCGGTCTCATAGCTTGACCAGTCTATAAAAACAGGTATGCCTACCTTTTCAAGCTGTTCCTTTGTCTCCGGAGAATGGAGTATCATGGTGGACTCGATAGCCAGATCACAGCCTCCGTCAACGAGCATCTCATAGTCGGGAGCACTATACTTCCCTGCAAATGTCATCTTTCCGGACTTTATGGCTTCTCTCGGGGCTTCTATATCCCAGCCGGAAATGTCTGTGCCTGTATACTTTATGAGAGACAGCTCGTCAAGGACATTGAAGAGTGACATGGCACCGGTGGCTGCGAGATAAACATCCTTCAGCGGCTGTCTAAGAACAGTTATGTCCTTTGGGAGATTCCCGGGTACGTCACCACCCTCCGGCACCAGAAGATAATTTCTGCCGTCCGGGACGGAAATCAGTTTGTATGGAGAATCACTGTTTTCGCTTTTAAAATAATGAACCGCAAAGCATTTCGCAAAAGAAAGCTCCATGGAGTGGTCGAAGCTTAGTCCGGATATAGCAGGATACGAAAGCAGCGTGTCATCACGTTCTGATATAAGAGCCTCCTTTACCAGTTCACGAAGATCCGATGAGTCGTTCACTGATGAAGTGTGAGCTGAGGCTTTCTCTGATACAGTGTGATCTGAATCATTCTCTGATAAAGTCTGATCTGAGGCTTCCTCTGATGAAGTATGAGCTGAGTCCCTCTCCGATGAAGAGTACCATGAATCCTTTTCTGATGCCTGAGCCATTCCACCTTGATATGAACGACTGTCTTCAGATTTGTTCTCAGTGTCACCCTTTTCCGATTCACCTCCGCTGTATCTTTCGTCTATTGAAACAAAGATGGTATAGCTTACCTCGTGGGGCTTTGACATAGCGCTGGTGCAGCCGATAAGCTCCATGTCTTTATCCAATTCCACAGGAACCGAAAAGACAGACGTTTTTTCACTATGATCGCCGTATATCTTCTCCGTATCGATTCTCACATAATCATAATGAGGACTGGAGAATGTAATTTCCGCAACAGCTCCTTCCTCACTGACCGTGACCTTTTCACAGCTTATGCTCACTCTTCCTGAACCTCCCGACCATTCGAAGCGGGTCGGGGCGAAGTCGCCGGTGAGCTTTTTTCCACAGGATGTAAATATAAGCGCAAAAAAGATACATATAATTAATCTTTGAAATAAGGGGAATTGTATTTTCATTATGTACCGGTTTCTATATATTCCCTTAATATGAAAAAATTTATGTCATGCTATGACGTGAGTGTCAAAAGTCGATATCGGACCGCTTCGCGCTATGCGCTCTCGCGTCTACGTTCCACTTCGGTCGGCGCTAAGCGATGATCCACTGGATCATCAGCGCCCTCCCACATTCCGCACTCTCAGGCCGATAAATCGTCCTTTCGTGCTCTCTGGGAACACCAGCCCATTTAGTTCGCTTCGCGAAGGGCTGGTGCTATATGCCAGATTCCTACGGAATCTGCCACCAGTCATGTGGGGCGTGTCATG
>DFGZ01000371.1:0-1151 GCA_002371295.1 Oribacterium sp. UBA3737
GATTCTTTGTTTTAAAATCAATGCTCTTAATACCTTTTTTAAGCAATTTAGTGTTGAAATAGCAGGATTTATGGTATCATAGTTTCTATGAGGGCCTTGCCCGGGACTATTATGAAAAAAGAGGTACCAAAAATTATGTCAGAAGTTAACGAAAAGATCCCATCAATGGATGACTTCAAGGATGAGCTTGAAGCTTCCTTCAAAGAGCATGCCAGAACAAAGCGTATAGACATGAGCAAGTGGGAAAAGGTTCTTGATGATTTCGAGAATAAGAACACCATTGAAGTCGAAGTCGCTGAAGCCGTAAAGAGCGGTGTAACCGCAACCATAGATGGACTCAGAGCATTTATCCCTGCATCAAAGCTTTCACTCGGCTTTGTAAAGGACGAGGAATTAAAGGACTTTGTGGGCAAGAAGCTCAATGTCCGCATCATAACAGCTGAGCCTGAGAATAACAAGCTTGTTCTTTCCGCAAGAGATGTTCTTCGCGATGAGCAGGAGAAGGCTAAGGAAGAGAAGGCTCAGAAGGTTCAGGTAGGACTGGTTACTGAGGGTAAGGTCGATTCCATCAAGGATTATGGTGCTTTCGTTGACATAGGTGAAGGCGTTACAGGTCTTCTTCATGTTTCACAGATTTCAAACAAGCGCATCAAGTCTCCTTCAGAAGTCCTTAAGGAAGGTGAAACTGTTCAGGTACAGGTCATCGCTATCAAGGATGGTAAGATTTCTCTTTCCATGAAGTCTCTTGAGACTGAGCGCAAGGAGCGTAAGGAGAAGGAAGAGCGCGAGGATTTCCGTGCGAACTATAAAGAGTCAGGTGCAGCTACCACATCTCTCGGAGATCTCTTTAAGAAGAGCGGAATCAAGTTTTCCTGATTATAAGCATTAAAGATATGAGAACGTCTGATCTTTTCAGACGTTCTTTTTTTGTGATCAGGTCTTAATGCGAAATCCCAGCCGGCTCCTGCGGCCATAGGAAGTCCAAGTGAAAGCGGGCAGGTTGTTCTTCCTTACTTGATTGTGTCTTCAATATCGTCAATGAAAAAGTATATACTTGCCGAATAAAGACACATCGCATATAATGGCGTGAGCAAAAACAAGCGACATAAATTCGTCGTAGCTATAAAGCACGAAAGGACGATTTATCGGCC
>DFGZ01000371.1:1313-3868 GCA_002371295.1 Oribacterium sp. UBA3737
ACTTTTGACACTCACATCATAACATTGAACTCTCCTGTCAAAGGGGCAGTTATCAATTATTACATTCACGTCATGATTTAAATTGAGGAATATATGGAAACAGGAAAAGAAATAACTATAGACGAATTTGAAAGCTTAAAGAGAGAAGACTATCATCTCATAGATCTCCGGGAAGAGGAGGATTTCCTTACCGGAAAGATGCCGGATGCCGTGAGAGTTGAGCTTTCTGACATTGCCGATAAGAATCACAGCCTCCCAAAGGACAAGAAGCTGGTGCTTTACTGTAAGTACGGTGAGCTTTCTCTTTTGGCCGCAGAACAGCTTTATGAACAGGGCTATGAAGCATACAGCCTTCAGGGCGGCTACGGAAAATGGGTGCTTCGACAGATTCAGAAGGATCTGGATTCTGAAAAGCGAAGGGAAGATATCGAAAAGTCCCTGAGAAAGAAATTCAAGAGAAATATTTACAGCATGTTCGTAAAGGCCATCTGTGATTACAAGCTTGTGGAAGAAGGCGATAAGATTGCTGTCTGCATATCCGGTGGTAAGGATTCCATGCTTATGGCCAAACTCTTTCAGGAGCTCAAGCGTCACAACAAGCTTCCCTTTGAGGTGGTCTACCTCTGCATGGACCCGGGCTATAACGAGGCCAATAGGAAGATCATAGAGAGAAACGCTGAACTGCTGGGTATTCCTCTTACCATCTTTGAAACAAATATTTTTGACTCCGTATTCAACATTCCCAAGTCACCTTGCTATGTCTGTGCCAGAATGAGAAGAGGTTATCTATATAAGGAAGCCCAGAAGCTGGGATGCAACAAGATAGCTCTCGGTCATCATTTCGACGATGTCATCGAGACTGTACTTATGGGAATGCTTTATGCAGGACAGTACGAAGCTATGATGCCCAAGCTTCACTCCACCAATTTCCCGGGAATGGAGCTCATCAGACCTCTTTATCTTGTACATGAGGCAGAAATAAAGCATTGGAGAGATTACAACAGCTTGAATTTCATACAATGTGCATGCCGTTTTACCGCAACCTGCTCCACCTGCCACACAGACGGACAGACCAGCTCTAAGCGCCTTGAGACCAAGCATCTGATTGCAAAGCTTAAGGAGACAAATCCCTATGTCGAAAGAAACATCTTCAGCGCAATGGAAAACATCAGTCTCAACAAGATCCTCGGTTTTAAACGCCAGCATGTGAAGCACAGCTTCCTTGAATGGTACGAGCAGGAGAACGATCTGAAGATAGGTATTCTCAGCGAAGAGGAGATCCGTATGGAGGATGAAAAGAGAAAGGCTCAGGAGCTTCAGAAAGAAAAAGCCCGTATCGATTCCATGCCGAAATCAGAACAGGCCAGAAAGAATGCGGAAGAGAACCGTAAAAATGCTAATTTCAGAAAGCTGAATATACCTAAGGAAAAATAATGTGCATGAATGAAAGCTGTGGGACTTATCATCCCCTTTTGGAGAACTGCCGACTCTGTCCAAGAAGGTGCGGAGCGGAAAGAAACAAGGGTAAACATGGAGTGTGCGGCGTTTCATCGGATATTTACGTTGCAAGAGCGGCCCTCCACTTCTGGGAGGAGCCATGTATATCAGGTACAGAGGGTTCCGGTGCAGTCTTTTTCTCAGGCTGTACACTTAAGTGTGTATTCTGCCAGAATTATGAGCTAAGTCACGGAGAGTACGGAAAGAAGGTTTCTGTAGACAGGCTTTCCGAAATTTTCCTTGAACTTGAAGAAAAAGGGGCCAACAACATTAACCTGGTCACCCCTGACCACTATATCCCCCTGATCCGTGAAGCCATGATAAAGGGGCGTGATAAAGGTCTCCATATTCCCTACGTCATAAACTGCTCCGGTTACGAGACCGCAGAGCTCATAAGGGAGCTTGACGGACTTGCCGACATATATCTCGATGATTTCAAGTACATGGACAGCGAAAAGGCCGCAAAATATTCCGGTGCAGGAGACTATCCGGAACGGGCAATGGAAAGTCTCGCCGAGATGGTGAGACAGTGTCCCGAACCTTCCTTTGATGATAGAGGCATCATGCAGAAGGGTGTCATCGTCCGTCACCTTCTTATGCCGGGAATGGTAAAAAATGCAAAGCAGGTTGTGGACTACGTTTATGACAGCTACGGTGACAATGTCTTCCTGAGCCTCATGCACCAGTTCACACCATTGGAAAGGCTTAAAAAGTATCCTGAGATAAACCGCCGGGTAACCAGGAGAGAGTATGAACGTCTTATAGATTACGCCATGACAAAGGGCGTGACCAATGCCTTCATCCAGGAGGGAAGCGTGGCAAAAGAAAGCTTTATTCCCGAATGGAACGGTGAAGGAGTCTGAAAAGTCTCTTACCATTAATGTTTTAATGGTAAGGGGCTTGTTTTTTTTTATAAAATCCTATATAAATGGTAGGGATTATATTGTATAGTGATTTACTAGGAATTATAATCGTCATGTCTGGAGGACAAATTACAAATGCATTTTAAATTTTAATTTATATATTTTAGGAGAATTATTATGGCAGATTTACTTAGG
>DFGZ01000133.1:0-3945 GCA_002371295.1 Oribacterium sp. UBA3737
GAGTGGTGAACGATCAGATCGGAACACCTACTTATACACTGGATCTTTCGGTTCTTCTTGTGGATATGCTGGAGACTGAGAAGTACGGATATTATCATGCTACGAACGAGGGCGGATATATCAGCTGGTATGATTTCACAAAGGAAATTTACCGTCAGGCAGGCTATAAGACCGAGGTTCAGCCTGTTACCACTGAGGAGTACGGTCTCAGTAAGGCGGCTCGTCCATTCAATTCAAGACTTGATAAGTCAAAGCTGGTTGAGAATGGCTTCAGGCCGCTCCCGACATGGCAGGATGCTCTTTCGAGATATCTTGAGGCATTAAAGAGTATAAAGGAGTAATTATGGGTAAGTATTTTGGTACAGACGGATATCGCGGTGAGGCTAATGTCAATCTCACAGCAGACAGTGCTTTCCGTGTAGGTAAGTTCCTGGGCTGGTACTACGGACAGGGCAAGAAGGATGGCGATCGCTGCCGTATAGTGATAGGTAAGGATACACGCCGTTCCAGCTACATGTTCGAATATGCCATAGCAGCAGGTATCACAGCAACAGGTGCGGATGCTTATCTTCTTCACGTAACTACAACTCCTTCAGTTGCCTATGTTGCGAGATCAGAGGATTTTGACTGTGGAGTTATGATCTCTGCATCACATAATCCTTTCTATGACAACGGAATCAAGGTCATCAACGGAAACGGTGAAAAGCTGGGAGAGGATGTTATCGAGAAGATAGAGAATTATCTCGATGGCGTGACACCGGAGGTTCCTCTTGCAACGAAGGACAGCATCGGACGTACTGTGGATTTCGCAGCAGGAAGAAACCGTTATATCGGTTATCTTATTTCTCTTGCCACAAAGAGCTTTAAGGGCAAAAAGGTAGCGCTTGACTGTTCAAATGGTTCGGCTTCCTCTATCGCCAAGTCTGTTTTCGATGCTCTCGGAGCAGATACTCATGTTATTCACAATGAACCTAACGGCGTAAACATTAACGATAACTGCGGTTCTACTCATATAGAGTCTCTTCAGAAATTCGTTAAGGATCAGGGTTGTGATGTGGGCTTTGCCTATGACGGTGATGCTGACAGATGTCTCGCTATCGATGAGGATGGAAATCTCATCGACGGTGACCAGATCATGTATGTCTGTGGATGCTACATGAAGGAAAAGGGTCAGCTGCAGGATGACACCATCGTGACCACCGTTATGTCCAATTTCGGTCTTTACAAGGCTCTCGATGAGGTCGGCATAAAGTATGAGAAGACCAAGGTTGGAGACAGATTTGTTTATGAGAATATGTCTCAGAACGGCTTCTCTCTCGGAGGAGAGCAGTCAGGTCACATCATTTTCCTCAGCCATGCGACAACTGGTGACGGAATCCTTACATCCATAAAGGTAATGGAGACCATGCTTGCAAAGAAGAAGTCACTCAAGGAGCTGGCTGCACCATTTACTGTATTCCCTCAGGTGCTCAAGAATGTCAGGGTGCTTGATAAGGAGGCTGCTCAGAATGACGAGGCTGTTGTGGCTGCTGTACAGAAGGTGACAGAAGAGCTTGGATCTGACGGAAGAATACTTCTCAGAGCTTCCGGAACAGAGCCTCTTGTGAGAGTTATGGTGGAGGCCGACACTGTCGAGAAGTGTGACAGGTTTGTGGATCAGGTTATAGATGTTATGAAAGAGAGGGGACTAGTCCTCGACGCACATTGATAATATAATATGAGAATGTGGGGAGCCTGAGGGCGTATATCTTTACAGAAGCTTCACATGGTCAGTATCGGGTTTTCTTTGAAGATCCGGTACGGAGTGCCGGTCGATCGAAAGAGAAACCAGGACCGGCGTTCCGGGAAGGGAGATGACATATGTTGAATTACAAGCGTTACAGGAGATTTCCGGCATTTAAGTATCCGGAGAGAACATGGGTGGACAAGGAGATCACAGAGGCACCGGTGTGGTGTTCTGTTGACCTGCGAGATGGAAACCAGGCGCTCATAGACCCTATGAGTGTCGAGGAGAAGATAGAGTTTTTCCAGATGCTGGTCAAGCTTGGCTTCAAGGAAATTGAAGTTGGTTTTCCGGCCGCATCACAGATTGAATATGATTTCCTTCGTCAGCTTATCGAAAGAAAGATGATTCCTTCTGATGTTACCGTGCAGGTGCTTGTACAGTGCCGTGCAGAGCAGCTTGAAAAGACTTTTGAATGTCTTGAAGGTCTGGACAAGGCCATTGTTCATATCTATAATTCAACATCTGTTCTTCAGAGAGATGTTGTATTCGGCAAATCCAAGGAAGAGATCATAGACATTGCCCTTACAGGTACAGAGCTTGTAAAGAAGTATGCCAAGGATTTCCCCGGAAATATCCGTCTTGAGTATTCACCGGAGTCATTCACCGGAACAGAGATGGACTATGCGGCGGATATCTGCAACGCTGTTCTTGATGCATGGGGCTGCGGCAAGGGAAGAGAGGTCATCATCAATCTCCCATCCACTGTGGAGATGAATACTCCCAATGTATACGCAGACCAGATTGAGTATATGTGCAATCACCTTAAGCACAGAGAACATGTGATAGTTTCCGTACATCCTCATAACGACCGTGGTGAGGGTGTTGCGTCCACGGAGCTTGCCATGCTTGCGGGTGCGGACAGAGTCGAGGGAACGCTTTTCGGAAACGGAGAGAGAACCGGAAATGTGGACATCCTTACAGTTGCCTACAACATGTTCTCTCATGGAGTGAATCCAAAGCTCAATATAGAGGACATCAATTCCATCAAGGAAGTATATGAGAGATGCACCAAGATGACCATCCCTCCGAGAGCGCCTTACGCAGGAGAGCTTGTGTTTACTGCTTTCTCCGGCTCACATCAGGATGCCATCAACAAGGGCGTGAAGGCTATGAATGAGCGTCATTCACAGATTTGGGAGGTTCCTTATCTTCCTATCGATCCTGCTGATATAGGAAGGATGTACGAGCCTATCGTCCGTATCAATTCCCAGTCCGGAAAGGGCGGTGTCGCATTTGTTATGGATTCCCAGTTCGGCTACAAGCTTCCTAAGGGAATGCAGAGAGAGTTTGCCGATTACATCCAGGCTGTTTCCGAGAAGGAAGGTGAGGTATCACCACAGGAGATCTTCGACATCTTCGATGCCCGTTATATACAGACAAAGGAGCCTATGCACTTCAAGAATCTTCGTACCACAGATACGGAGAACGGCGAGGACAGCTTCACAACTCTTGCAAATGTCACCTACATGAACCGCGGAGAGCAGAAGATCTTCGGAGGTGTGGGTAACGGACCTATCGATTCTGTTGTATCCGGTCTCAATCATGAGCTTGGCATCAAGTCAAAGGTCATCGATTATCAGGAGCATGCTCTTGGCTCCGGTTCAGGCGTTAAGGCGGTTTCCTACATCCACCTTCTGGATGTGGATACCGGAAAAACAAGCTACGGCGTAGGTATTTCATCCAATATCACCCGTTCTTCCATCCGTGCTGTATTCAGTGCAGTGAACAGACTCTACTTTAAGGAAGAGGCTGAGGCGGCAGGAAGCAAGCGCGTGGAGATGCAGAGGGGAACGGAGAAGCCAAAGGGACTTTTCGGAAATTCCTGAAAAAGAGAGTATAAAACTCACGTTTGGCTTCATACTGGACTTATACAGCAAAAAGTATATAATCAGAAAGGGCTCACTCCGCTATGGGGATGGGGCCCTTTAAAAATATAAGGAAAATATATTGGCTATGAATATTGTATATGCATCTGATGATGGCTACTGTCAGCATATGGCAGTCTCCATGGTTTCATTAATAGAACATAACAGGGAAGAGCAGCTTAACTTCCATATACTCTCCGATGCCATATCTGAGGAAAATAAGGAAAAGGTTCGTCAGATGGCGAAGCTTTACGGAAGAAAGGTGACTTTTTATCCTGTAGAACATCTGATGAA
>DFGZ01000133.1:4095-39579 GCA_002371295.1 Oribacterium sp. UBA3737
GTCACAAAGGCTCTTTATCTTGACTGTGATACGGTGGTCCTTCGAAATATTACGGGATTTTATAATCTGAGGCTCAATGACTGCATAGCAGCCATGGCGGCAGAACCGACCATATACCCTGAGGTAAAAGAGCTTGTAGGGCTCACGGAGGAAGATAATTATTATAATGCGGGAGTCATACTCTTCGATCTTTCCGCGTGGCGGATGGAAAACATGGAAGAGAACTGTCTCGCCTACTATAACTCCATGGGTGGCAGACTTCCTTTTAACGACCAGGATGTACTGAATTATGTTCTGAAGGATCGTATCAAAAGGGTAGGCCAGACCTATGATTTCATAACCAATTACTACTATTTCAGATATTCGACACTGGTGGAGAAATCATCTCAATATGCTTCGGGAGAATCAGCTGAGAGCTTCCGTATGGCAAAGCATCATCCTCACATAGTGCATTTCGCGTCGGATGAGCGTCCATGGAACAGAGGAAACTGGAATCATTACAGCCGTGCATATGATAAGTATCTGAGACTCACTCCATTTGCAGAGGCAGAAAAGATAAAGGGAAAAGAAGGTTACATGGCGGCTTACCATCTTATGAATGTGGCTACGTTTATTGCGCCCGGACTTCGCCAGTACATTTCTGATAAGTATTACAATGACAAGATTAAAAAATAAAAAAATACTTCTCATAATGCCGTATTTCTATAATTATGAGAAAGATATAAAGGCGTGCCTTGAAAATGCGGGAGCCAGGGTCTGGCTTTTCGATACAAACCTCCATGCCCACAGTCTGTTCAACAAGCTTATGATGTTTTATACAGAAAAAATAAGGGACAGACTGGTGCTTGGCTACTATGAAAAGGCACTGTCTTCCGTTCCGGAGGATATAGACATAGTATTTGTCATCAAGGGACAGTGGATGACGGATGAGGTACTTCGGAAAATGAGACAGAGGTTTTCCGGTGCATCATTCAGGATATATCAGTGGGACAGTATAGCTACTTTTCCGGATCAGGAGAGGATCAATCCTCATTTTGACAGGATCTATACCTTTGATCCTGTGGATTCCGATAACAGAAAATGGATATACAGACCTCTGTTTTTTAAAAAAGAGGAATGTAAGACAGGGGGAGATAAGAGATATGATCTCATCTTCCTCTGTTCCATGCATACAAGAAGGATGCAGGTTCTTATAGCCCTGAAGGAGCTTGCTGAAAGGTACGGAAAGACACTTTTCGGATATATCTATGTTCCGAAGCTCCAGTACATAAAGGAAGCGGTGCTTAAGAGAAATCCTCTCTACAGGGGAGCGGAGGAGTCGCTGCATTTTGATTCTCTTTCCATGGATAAGACTATGGATATCTACAATCATACCCGGTGCTTTGTGGACTATACCTTCCCTCAGCAGAACGGACTCAGCATGAGGACCATAGAGTCTGTGGGTCACAGGTGCAAGCTCATAACCAACAACAGACATGTCATGGATACGGACTTCTATGATCCTGCCAATGTATGGATTTACGATCCCGATAATTTCGATGTCCCGAAGGATTTTATTGAAGAGCCCTATAAGGATATAGATGAAGCTGTATATGAAAGATACAGCCTGGAGGGATTTTTGAAGGAGATTTTGATTTAAATGAAAATTCTTGTAACCGGCGCAAACGGATATATCGGACAGGGGCTGGTAAAACAGCTTCTGGATGACGGACATGAGGTTGTCGCCACTGATTTCAAAACAGAGAACATTGATTCACGCGCGGAGAAGGCAGCACAGGATCTATTTGCAACAGAGGACCCCTATGCCTTTTTCGGAGAACCGGACGCCTGTTTTCATCTGGCCTGGAGAAACGGCTTTGTTCATAACGATTCCTCCCATATAGAGGATCTGCCTAAGCATTTTTCTTTTCTTGAGAAGCTGGTAAAGGCTGGCATACCTCAGCTTGCAGTCATGGGCTCCATGCATGAGATCGGCTTTTTTGAGGGTTCAATAAAGCCTGATACACCCTGCAATCCCCAGTCACTTTACGGTATTTCCAAGAATGCTCTCCGTCAGGCGGTGGAACTTCTTTGCAAGAACAGGGAGACTGTATTCCAGTGGGTGAGAGGCTATTACATAGTGGGTCATTCGGATTACGGCTCTTCAATTTTTTCAAAGATCACAGCGGCTGAGAAGCGGGGAGACAGGGAGTTTCCCTTCACTATGGGGCAGAACCAGTGGGATTTTATCGACTATGACAGATTCTGCTGCATGCTTGCGGCTGTAATAGAACAGAAGGAATACAGAGGGATCATCAATGCCTGCTCTGGCTATCCTGAAAAGCTTGCCACAAGAGTTGAGAATTTCATAAAGGAAAACGGCTACAGGATAGAGCTTAAGTATGGTGCTTTTCCCGACAGACCCTATGACAGTAAGGCTGTTTGGGGAGATGACACTGTGATCCGTAAGATAATGGAAAAGAGAGAATCGTGATGGTAAGTGTACTTTTATGCACATATAACGGTGAAAAATATGTGAGGGAACAGATTGAGTCTATACTTGCCCAGAACTGTAAGGAGTTTTCCATAGTGGTGTCGGATGACGGCTCAAAGGACGAAACATTGAACATAGTCCGTGAACTGATGAGTGAGCATCCCGGAAAGATAAGGCTCATTGAACAGGTACCGCCTACAGGGAGCGCAGAGAGACATTTCCTGAAGCTTCTTACAGAAAAGCAGTACGGGGATGGAGATTACATCATGCTTTCCGATCAGGATGATGTATGGAAACCGGAAAAGATGGAAAAGACGCTTCGTGAGATGCAGGCGCTGGAGGTCATTTACGGCAAGGATAAGCCTTTGCTTGTTCACTGTGACTCCCAGGTGGTGGATCAGGACTTAAGGCCGATTTCCCCAAGCTATGTTGAGTATCAGAAGATGTCACCGGACAGAAAGTCGCTCAATCAGCTTCTTGTGCAGAACAATGTTGTGGGCGGGGCCATGATGCTAAACCGTGCCCTTGCGGAGCTCATTAATGAGGTGCCGGAGCACTGTGTCATGCATGACCAGTGGATAGCCCTTGTGGCGGCTGCCTTCGGAGAGATAAGGTTCATTTCTGAATCACTTTATAAGTACAGACAGCATGGAAGCAACGTCCTCGGTGCCGAAAAGGGCTCCCGCATCATGGAGGTGCTGGGAAGATTCGGAATCGGAAGAAAAGACGGTAAGAGCAAGGCCGAGATGGATGAACACTCCAGAAGGGTCTACAGGGAGATGTTTCTGCAGGCAGAGTGCTTCAGGACGATGTATGAAGCCAGGCTCACCGAAGAACAGAAGAAGCTTTTGGACAGCTTTTTGAGTATACGGGAGAAGGGCAGACTGGGTAAGATAATAACCATCCTTTCAGGAGGATTTACCTATAATATGATACACAGAACTGCAGGGGAATGTCTGTTTATCTGCTGAGATTGCCGATATATTACAGAAAATGCCTTGGCGCCCATCCCTTGCATTTTCTTTCTCTGCATTTTCGGGCGGGTTATATAGTCTTAAATAAACCTGCAATCACGGGATTTGGTATGTTTGACTCTTACAGAATAAAATCATTTATAATGAAAAAGATAATTGAAACAGAAAGTTGGATAAATGAGTAAAGTGGAGACTGAAGTGAAAAGTGAAAATGATATGCCTGTAATGGTCTCTGTTTGCGTGGTGACCTACAATCATGGAAAGTATATAGGTACCTGCCTTGATCATATTCTGGGACAGAACCGGGATTTCAGGATCGAGGTTCTGATTCATGACGATGCTTCAACAGATAATGCCCAGGAGGTCATAAGAAGTTATCAGGAAAGATATCCGGATATCATAAAACCCATTCTCAGAACAGAGAATCAATACAGTAAGGGTATAACCAATATTTCAGGTGCCTTTAATTTTCCGAGAGCAAAGGGGAAGTATGTAGCCCTTACAGACGGGGATGACTACTGGTGCGATCCGGACAAGCTGAAAAAGCAGGTGGAGTATATGGAGGCTAATCCCGGCTGCGTTTTTACCTTCCATTCCGCAAAGGTGGTGACTGAGGACGGTTCCCTTGTGAACGGAGAGCTCATGAGACCTTATAAACAATCCCGTGTGGTTAAACCGGAGGAGCTTGTGGATAAAGCAGTGGGCTCACCCTTCGCCAGCTTCCTACTTAGGCGTGAAATCGTTGAAAAACTGCCGGATTACTATGTGGATTGTCCGGTGGGAGACAGACCCCTGGAGCTCATGGCTGCGGCAGCCGGAGACAGCTACTACTTCGATGAACCCATGAGCGTCTACAGATTTTCCATAGGCGGATCATGGACTCAGAATCAGATGACCGGAGACTATGTAAAGAAGCAGAAGAAGTTTGCTGAGGATCTTTACAGGATGTACAGGAGCTTTGATAAAGAGACCGGCGGAAGATTCCATGAGGCAGCTATGAGGGCTGCAAGACGTAACGAGTTTCTTACCGATGTCAATGTACGGGACTTTAAGGAGATATACAAGGCTGAGAACAGGGAGTTCTACAGCGAGCTCAATTTCCGTGACAGATTTTTTATAGGATTTGAATATCGTATGCCGGGTCTCTATACCTGGCTGCGGAACAGAAAAAATGGCAGAAAATAATTTGAAAATCAAGGTGATCAGAGGCTTGTTCTGGAAGATACTGGAGCAATGCGGTTCACAGGGAATACAGTTCGTGGTGGCGCTTGTGCTGGCCAGACTTATGACCCCTGCGGAATACGGTACCATAAGCCTCATCACCATTTTTATAGCAATAGCAAATACCTTTGTTCAGTCAGGCTTTGCAACAGCCCTTGTGCAGGGGAAGGATGTTAAGGAAGAGGACTACAGCTCGGTTTTCTGGGTGAGTATGCTGCTTTCCCTTCTCTGCTACGGAGTGCTTTTCACAGCCGCACCGTGGATCGCGGATTATTACAGTACTCCGCTGCTTAAGGAGCTTGTGAGGGTCATGGGCGTTGTTCTGTTTCCGGGAGCGGTGGTATCCATACAGACAGCATTTGTGGCCAGAAATCTGAGATTTCAGCAGCTGTTCCAGTCCACCATGATAGCCGTTATCATGTCAGGTGCAGTATCCATAGTGCTTGCCATGAAAGGCTTCGGAGTATGGGCGATGGCTGCCCAGCAGATAGTATACTACTTCTCACTTATGGCTGTTATGCTTGTGACACTGAGGTGGTATCCTCGTGTGATCATCCATACCGGAAGGCTGAGACAGCTGTTTTCCTTCGGCTGGAAGATACTGGTTTCGGGGCTCATCGATGCGGTATGGCAGAATATATACGGACTCATCATCGGGAAAAAGTATTCCAGTGCAGATCTGGGAGCCTACAACAGAGGTGAGCAGTTCCCGAAGATAATCGCAACGAATCTTTCCACTGCGATTCAGTCGGTGATGCTTCCTGCCTACAGCAAGAAGCAGGATGATCCCGGGACACTTAGCCGCATGGCAAGCAGATCCATACGCTTGAGCGCATTTGTGATCTTTCCCATGATGGCGGGACTTGCGGCAGTGGCCAGGCCACTGGTCATACTGCTCCTTACGGAAAAATGGATAGTGGCAGCACCTTATCTCGTACTTCTGGCAGTGAGCTACGCCGTGTATCCTATACACATAATCAATCTTCAGGTCATGAATGCCATGGGAAGATCAGATCTCTTCCTTAAGCTTGAGATAATAAAAAAAGCCATAGGAGTGGTCATATTGCTCCTGAGTCTTTCCCTGGGTATATGGCCCATGCTTATACTTAAGGTCTTTGATGAATATCTCTGCACCATTATCAATGCAGCACCAAATAAAAAACTCATAGGCTATGGGCCTATGAGTCAATGGAAGGAAGTGCTTCCGTCTCTTATAATCTCTGTCATAATGGGATCCGGAGTTTGGAGCCTTCAGCTCCTCGGTTTGTCAGAGGTGGTCACGATAATAATTCAGATAGCAGCCGGAGCTGTTTCCTATACAGCACTTTCCTGGCTGTTCAACCGTGAGCTTTTGCAGTATATCTTCGGATTAGTTTCGAACCGTACTCAAAGGTAGCAGCAATAAGCTTAAGTTCCAGAGTGAGGTACCGTATAGGCGGTACCTCATTTAATTTTGCCCTTTTCAGCTCTTTGGATCTGCGGATGCCCTCCGTAAGACCTGAAAAATAGGCTTTTCCGAAGCCCTTCTTTATGAAGAAAAGCTGCTTTATGAGGTATCCTGCAAGTATAGGGAGGATGTTGATGATCACCATAAATGCAGGAAGGTTCTTATAAAGGAGATATACCGAATTTCTTGCACTGAGTCTCACCTTGAAGTCATTGTATTTTGAACCGCTGGTTCCGGAACCCACATGCTGGACAACTGCGGCAGGATAGTAGAGAACCTTATAGCCGTATAACTGGGCCCTGAAGCACACATCTATGTCTTCAAGATAGGCAAAGTGATTCTCGTCAAAGAGACCGACTTCCTTAAAGGCGGAAGTCCTGTACATGGCGGCACCTGCGCAGGCTGAGAAGACCTGAGACTCCTGATTCCAGAGCGGTCTTGAGGAAGACTCGTCGAGAGCTCTCTGGAACTGCCAGCCGAGAATTGTATACTGGTCCCCGGCGTCATCCATGACAGAGTTGTCGTGCATTTTTATCATCTTGCTGGAGAGGGCGAAGATCCGGCCCTCTGTATCGCTGTCCATCTTCTTTTCAAGAGACTCCACAAAATCAGGAGCTGTCTTTGTGTCGTTATTAAGAAGCAGGGTATAGGGTATATCATGCTGAAGTGCCCAGTTTATGCCCTGATTGACAGCTCCTGAGAAGCCGAGATTGTCATGATTCAGGATAAGCTGCCTGTGGACAGGATCCTTCCCCTGCCAGTCTGTAAGCCAGTCTTTATCGCCGTCTCCGGAACCGTTATCGATCACCAGTGTGATGAAATCCTTTACGGTCTGTTCCGAAAGGGCAGACATACAGTCGTCAAGGAATCTCAGTCCGTTATAGTTTGGTATGACTACAAGTGTTCTTATATTTTCTGAAATAGACATAATATTGTTTTCCAAAGCTTTCTGTATATAAAAATAAGTGATGCGCAAAGTAAGAATACAAAAACCGAATATGAAAGAGTGTACATTATAAGTCCAAAGGAGCTTTCTCCAAACATGGCTTTCAGGGTGTCTTCAAATCCGATGGCACGAAAATGATTCGTAAATATGTAGTGTATCAGATAAATGTAAAATGTATAGCCCCCAAGGGTGGAAATAAGTCTGGCGGAAGCAGGATAATTGTTTGATCCGGCAGACTTGTGAAGTCTTAACGGAAGCAAAAGTACAGCTCCGGCAAACGCTGTTGTCTGAAGGGCGCAAAGAAAACCGCTCCAGCTTGTGAAGTAGTAGTCGGTGTTCAGTTCATCCACAGACCTTCCCATCATAAGTCCCTGCATATAAACGTGCTTTTGAAGGAAGAAGAGCAGCAAAGAGAAAAACACAAAAAGCAGAAAAAACAGAAGAACTGCAGAGTTCGTTCTGAAGAAAGATGTTAAGGTATCATGAGCTGCCATGGATATATCGGGGGTTGAGAGAGTATCGGATTTACCTTTGACGTTTTCAGCATGGAGTTTATCTATTCCGGCAGTCTGATATGTACTTCGCACTTTTTTTATCCACGAGTAGAACAGATATCCGGCTATGGTATAGAGGGCAGGCTTTCCTATGGTTTCCGGCATATATATACCTATGGGAAGGATCACCAGTGCACTAAGGTTCACGAGAGTGTAGTGGAAAATTCCAATCAGGAGCATAAGCTTAAGAACGATAGTTTCATCATGCTTTACAAGAGCAAGTATGACGGGCATCCAGAACATGATGGATGCGTAACTGAATATATACCATAAGTGGTCAGCATAAATACCGAAGCGAATTGTATCAAAGGCGAGAAAGCCCTGAAGCATATCGGAAAACATAGCCAAGGGCTGTGAGTTCAGTATGCTTTGTAAAAGACCCATATCCGGTGTATCGATCCATGGACGTATGAGCCCCAGGCAGAATACAAATACAGCTGTCGGCAGTATGACACCTTTTATGAAGCGTAAAATGATGTGTGACAGAGTCTGTTTCGGGCTTATAAAAAACCCACTGATTAAAAAGAAAGCGGCCACAGCCGGACCATTCATTACATTTATAAAGATAACGGCATCTCTGAGAGTTGTTCCGGAAAAGGGAAATGGTCTCACATGGATCATTATGACCATAAGACAGGCAATAATGCGGAGGAGTTCAACATTAAGATCCCGGGAAATGTGTGGAGTGCCATTTGGCTGATTGGTATTTGATGATGACATGGGATTTATCCTTTATATATATTTTTGACTACGGTTTATGATTATATCATGACAAAGTATGTCTATAAAATAGATAAAGAAAACATAAAACAAAAGAAAACCCGGAAAATAAAGTGAATCAGAAAAAGAGGTCTGGCACTGAAAAGCGCCAAACCTCTTTCTTGTAAATCCGATTATGCGATTTTTACTGTGGCTCGCCCTCGCCTGCAGAAGCTGCTGATTCAGCCTGAGCTGCTGCCTGAGCCGCAGCCTGTGCAGCTGCAGCGTCCTGAGCTGCTGTTATGACAGGATCGGTAGGATCGAAGGTCTGGTTTCTCGGGATGGCCTGCTGGATAGCATCCTTCTCGATAGGACCCTTGTCCCACTTGTTGTTATAAACAGTAACTGTTGTTCCGTTAGGACAGTTGTTATAGATCCATGCACAGTCTACTGCACGAAGACGTACACATCCGCCGGACATGGAATCATCCATGTAGTTGTAATATATGGCGTCCATGGTGTTGGAGTCAGGTCTTGTGTAAAGCAGTGAGTGAATCAGGTAATGTCCCTTGAATCTTGAAAGGAACTGGCAGTAGCAGTCTGTATGCATGAAGTGCCATCTGTACTTCTCGTAGATTGAGAATGAACCGATAGGAGTGTCATCACCTACAGTGACCATAAGTGTTTTATATGGAATGGTGAAGTTTCCTGAAGCATCCTGAGCAAGGATGTACATGGTTCTTGTAGCCTTGTTGATTCTTATTGCATAAGCTCCGGGATTTCCCATAACGCCGGAAAGATCCTTGAGAGCAACACCACTTTCATCGAAGTAAATATTGTAGCCGTCAATCACATTCCATCCTGTAACTGCAACACCGTTGTTGAAGTAGTACTGGTTTGACTCACCGTCGAAGCCCCAGCCTGTGTATGAACGTCCGTCGGCTGTTACATATGTGGCACCGTTCTCTGTCCAGAATACGCCTTCATTGCTGTCGTTGGCCATAGGCTTTTCTGTTGAATCATAGAACTCAACACCCTTCTTCCAGAGGGCAAGCTTGATGCCGACGATGTAACGGTCATCACCGATAGAACCTACAGCCTGTCCTTCAGGTGCCCAGTCTGTAACTGTACCGTCGTTGAGGACTGCTCTGTAGTAAAGATCTCCGAGGTTGTGTGTATAACCCTTTACACGGATCTGTATTGCGGAAACGATACCCTGATTAGGAGTTGCTTCCTTTGATGTAGCCCATGGACCCCAGCCTGTTCCGTTGGAATAGGTTCTGTAGTACCATCTGCCGACATTGGCATGCTCAAGCATGAAGCTTGTGAATCCGATTGCGGAATATGCAAAGGAATCGTTCTTTGAGGTGGTACCCCAGTCGATACGGTTTCCTGATCCGTCATAAATGAAGTAGGAACCTAACGGAACCATGTTGAGAACAGGATCTGCATCCATGTTTCCTTCATTTGGAGTTGTCATATAGTTGTAACGGATGGTATCGACATCAGTCGGATCAACAGTGGGAAGAGTCTTTGTGCTTGAAGACACAAGGTTTCCCTTTGCTGCCAATGTTGATGCGGCTGTAGTTGTAGTTGTATCAGCTGCTGTCTCTGAGCTTGTTTCAGCTGCTGCCGCTGTTTCTGTTATAACTGTCTGAGTCTCTGCAGTGGATACATCACCGGGAACAGCAGACTGAACAGTGGCGTCTGTTGTGGCTGTCGCGACACTTTCAGCAGTAGCTTCGGAAGTTGCAGTGGGATCCTCAGCTATAACGACATTTGTTTCCTGTATAGCGGAAGCAGTCGTTTCTTCAGTTACCGTAGCCGCGCCGGGTATCGCATCTGCAGGTGAAGCTGCGTATGCGGATATAGGCTGAGCCATCATGGCTGCTGCTGCAAGGAGTGCGACAGTACGTTTTTTCATACTTATCATTTTTTAATCCTCCAAGACTAAATATCTCAATAAAATATACGCATACACTTTATCACATGGGGGTTGAAAGTTCCACCCGGGATTTACTTTTTATAGGCAATATTATAAAATCGTAAAGTATTGGCAATAAACTGCCTGTTTCTGCGCACTTTTAAATTAGAAGAAGTGCTGAAACTGCATATTTACGTATGTATTTAAGATTAGGGTATACGCTTTACAGGCGTGCTTTTTTATTTGGAGATAAAATGTCAGATATAGATAAGAACGTAATAAATGTCACAAAGGCGAGTCTGCCTCCGTTTGATGAGTATACTGAGATGCTCAGAGATATCTGGGACTCGGCATGGCTCACCAACATGGGAAAGTATCATGAAGAGCTGAGATCGAAGCTCAGGGATTATCTGAAGGTCGGATCGGTACAGCTTTTTGTTAATGGTCACAGTGCCCTTGAGTTTTTGATTCAGGCCATGGACCTTTCGGGAGAAGTCATTACCACGCCCTTCTCCTTTGCGTCAACAACACACGCTATAGTGCGGAACGGGCTCAGACCTGTATTCTGCGATATAAACCTTCGGGACTATACATTGGACGCAGATAAGCTGGAGAGTCTTATCACAGAGAAGACCTCTGCCATCCTTCCCGTACATGTGTATGGAAATGTCTGCGATGTGGAAAAGATTCAGGAGATAGCCGACCGCCATCATCTTAAGGTGCTGTATGATGCGGCCCATACCTTCGGGGAAGAGTATAAGGGCAGGGGTATCGGAAGCTTCGGTGATGCCTCCATGTTCTCATTCCATGCCACAAAGGTATTCAACTCCATTGAGGGCGGTGCCATCACCACAGGGAAGCCGGATGAAGAGCTTATGGCAAAGCTCTATGAGCTGAAGAATTTCGGAATTCTCGGACAGGAGGAGGTGGCGTCTGTGGGCGGAAACGGCAAGATGAATGAATTTGCCGCCGCCATGGGACTCTGCAATCTCCGTCATGTGGACAGTTACATAGAAAAACGTAAGCTGGTCTATGAGCGTTATATGGAAAATCTCCGAGACGTACCGGGAATCATACTTCCCGAACTTAATCCGGATGTAAAGCCAAACTATGCCTATATGCCGGTCCGTTTCCATGGATATAAGAGAGACAGGGATGAGATTTTTGCTGTTCTTAAGAGCGTCAATGTCAATGCAAGAAAGTATTTCTATCCTTGTATCAATGCCTACAGCTGTTACAAGGATCAGTATGACGTTAATGATACGCCAAATGCCCTTCTGGCTTCGCTTGAGGTGCTGACTCTTCCCATATATCCGGATCTCGGGCTCGATGATGTGGACAGAATTTGTACTATGATTTTGAACTAAGAGGTAAAACAGAATGGAAAAAAGAACAGCGCTGGTCACAGCTATAGGATCCTTCGCGGCGGATGCGGTCATAAAGACTCTCCGTGAAATGGGCTACAGAGTGATCGGCAGTGATATATATGAGAAGGAATGGGTGGCCAATTCACTGGAAGTGGATGTTTTTTATAAGGCTCCCTATGCGAGCGATGAAGATGCATATATTTCCTTTATAAAGGATGTCTGTGCGAAGGAGAAGGTGGAACGCATACTTCCTGTTATAGATCTGGAAGTGGATGCGCTTAACAGACACAGGGATGAGATCGAGAAGGACGGTGTAAGGATCTGTATGTCGGACCATGATTCCATAGAAGTACTTCGTGACAAGTATCTGATGACTCAGCTTGTTCGTGGTGTGCTGGACACATCGGAGGATGAGGAGATTAAGGCAGCGGTCCGCGCCATTCCTTCCACCAGGGCTTCCGAGGTGGACTTTGAGGAGGTCACATTCCCCATCATACTTAAGCCGGTGGACGGAAGAAGCTCCTGCGGACTTTACAGGATATTCCAGGAGGATCAGCTTGGTTTCGCTTTTTCAAACATCATGGATCCTGAAAAGCTGAATGACACATCACTGGAGAAATATATAGTCCAGCCCATGATAAAGGGCAATGTTGTCACCGTCGATATACTGAGAGACGGGGAAGGGAACTTCAGGGCCGTACCCAGAGAGGAGCTTATAAGGACTCCCAACGGTGCAGGACTCAGTGTCCGTGTAATGGAAGACAGGGTACTTCAGGATGCCTGCTATAAGATCGCCGAACGTGCAGGAATAAAGGGCTGCGTCAATTTCGAGTTCATTAAAGGCGAGAGTTCGGGAATCTACTATTTTATAGAATGTAATCCCCGTTTTTCAGGTGGTATAGCCTTTACCGAGCTTTCCGGTGTGCCTATGATAAAGAATCATATGTACATTTTCGATGGAAAGCCCATGGAGGATATGCCATTACAGAAATGTGGTTTTATGACCAGAAAATATCAGGAAATCAGGATGTGACATGAAAGAAAGCTTTGACAGAGAATCAAATAAGGGCAGAGTTATCCTGGTCATTCCCGCATACAATGAGGCAGGGAACCTTCCCAAGGTGGTATCGGATATTCTTTCACAGGATTTTCCCATGGACTATGTTATCGTGTCGGACGGTTCTACTGACGGGACCCACGAGCTATGCGAAAGGGAGCATTATAATTATATAGAGCTTCCTGTGAATCTCGGACTTGCGGGCTGTTTCCAGACGGGAATGAAGTATGCCCACAGAAAGGGTTACAGCTTCGCTGTTCAGTTTGACGGAGACGGTCAGCACAGGGCAGCGGATGTGGAATCCCTGTACAAGAAGATGATAGAGGGGGACTATGATATAGTTCTCGGCTCCCGTTTTCTTGAGAAAAAGAAAGGCAGATCCATGAGGGAGATAGGTTCGAGACTTATCTCCATGGCCATCAGGCTCACCACGGGAAAGACTATCACAGATCCCACCTGCGGGCTCAGGATGTACAGTGATAAGGTCATAGAGGGATTTGCCAACAGATTAAATTACGGTCCGGAGCCGGATACCATATCATATCTTATAAAGAACGGAGCCAGGGTCGTTGAGGCACCTGTGACCATAGATGAGAGATTGTCGGGGGAGTCATATCTTCGCCCGATAAATGCCATGAAATACATGGCACGTATGCTCATTTCCATTCTGATCATCCAGAGAAGCAGGAAGAAGGAGCTGTCCTGAGTATATCTTTAGTAAATACCAATTCATGATATGGGTGTCATTCATAGCCTGAACCGGAGCATTTTGTGGAGTAAGCGCTGATGACACTTATGTCAGTATATAATGAGGGATAAAGTGACGGATACTAAGAGAGATTTTTTATGGAATGCCATAGGCAGTTTCGTTTATGCCATGGCTTCCATTGTGCTTGCATTTGCGGTCATCAGAATCGCCGGGGCTGATGACGGAGGTATATTTGGATTTGGATTTTCGACCCTGGGACAGCAGATGTTCATCATCGCCTACTTTGGTATCAGGCCCTTTCATATTACGGATATGAAAAAGCAGTTCAGCTTTGGGGATTATCTCTGCACAAGGCGCATCACTTCACTACTGGCAGTTCTTGCCAGCTTTTTGTTTGTAGGGGGACAGATGGCTTTTGGAAATTACGATTTCCATAAGTCGGCCATTCTTCTGCTTCTTGCGGGATACAAAATAGTGGACGGTTATGCGGATGTGTACGAGTCTGAGCTCCAGAGACAGGGGCTTCTGTACAGAACCGGACAGTCACTGGCTTTTCGTACGGGTATTTCCGTTGTGACCCTTCTTTCCGTGCTGCTCATCACAAAGAATCTTCTTTTGGCAGCGGCGGCAGCGGACATGATGCAGCTTTTCGGGACATGGTTTTTTTCAGTCAGGGTTCTTTCGGCTGTTCCGGAGGTGGACAGAAATATAATTAAAGAGAATATTAAGGACCTTTTAGGATCTACAGGTCTTCTTTTTATCAGTGTATTTGTGGACTTTTACATTTTTTCCGCATCCAAATACGCAATAGACGCAAGGCTCAGCGATGCGGTGTCGGGATATTTCAATGTGCTCTTTATGCCCACATCCTTTATTTATCTCATAGCGAACTTCCTTATAAGACCCATGCTCACAAAGCTTGCGGATCAGTTTGCCGTGAAGGATACAAAAGCCTTCAGAAAGACTTCGGTCTATATGCTTAAGGCGGTGGCCATGCTTAGTGTAGTCATTATCCTTGGCGCAGCTCTGTTCGGGCACTTGGGACTCCGGATCTTCGAGCTTATCCTGGGGGAAGGTGCAGAGGGAAGGCTGGTGCCGGAATATGTGACCTTCATTCTGCTTATTATCGGAGGGTCACTTTATGCCTTTGCCAATGTAATGTACTATATTCTTGTTACTGTGCGTGAACAGTTCCGGATTTTTGCGGGCTATGTCATGACTGCAGCAGTTGCTGTATTTTCAGCAGAACGTATGGTTCAGATGAGGGGAATGTTCGGCGGCGCTATGAACTACTTCATGCTTATGGGGATTCTGGTGATTCTCTTTTCAGTATTTGCCCTTCAGGCGGTACGGGAAATGGAACTTGAAATAAAGAAGTGAAAGCTGAGTTTTCGGAAGAGGCAAAACAGATGAAAACAGTTGACGTTATCATACCCACATATAAGCCGGGTAAAAAATTCATAAGGCAGCAGAGGATGCTTCAGAAGCAGACCTATCCCATAAACAGGATCATCATAGTGAACACCGAGGCTGAATTTCTGGACAGGAGTCTGGTGGAGGATTATGCCAATGTTTCCGTAAGAGACATTTCTTCTTCGGAGTTCGATCACGGCGCCACCAGAAATCTGGGAGTTTCGCTCTCCACGGCGGATTATTTCCTGCTCATGACGGATGATGCGATTCCGAAGGATGAAAAACTGGTGGAGCATCTTGTTAATATGATGGAAGGCGGAGAATCCGGGACAGGCTCTCTGGAGAAAGAGAGTGTATATTCTTACGGAAATCCTATTCCGGGAGGAAAGAAAAAATGTGAAATAGCCGCTGTATACGGAAGGCAGCTTGCCACGGAGGAAAGCTCTGATGATGAGAAGTACTCAAGAAGCTTTAATTATCCGGAGGTATCCTTCGTAAAGACCATTGAAGACCTTCCGAGGCTTGGCATAAAGACATATTTTGAATCCAATGTTTGCTGCCTCTACAGAAGGGATGTGTTTGAAAAACTGAAGGGTTTTCCGAACCGGACCATCTTTAACGAGGACATGATATATTGCTGCAAGATGCTGAAGGCGGGATATGCCAGTGCATATTGTGCAGAGGCTGAGGTGCTCCATGCACACAATTATAACGGAATACAGCAGCTGAGACGTAATTTCGATCTCGGCGTATCCCAGGCGGATAATCCTGATGTATTCGGAGGCATAAGATCCGAGGGAGAGGGGATAAAGCTCGTAAAGGGCAATGCTCTTTCACTTTTGAAAAAGGGAAGGATCTTCTCCACCGTGAGACTCATCTATGTGTCTTTATGCAAGTACATAGGATATCGTCTGGGAAAGAACTATAAAAAACTGTCCCGTAAGACTATCATGAAACTGACCATGAATAAGCATTACTGGGAGTGAATTTTAAAACAGGTGATGATCTAAAGGGAAGAAGCTGTCAGGTACTGAAAACCTGAGAAGCCTTATCCCGCATCATCACATCATTAAGGAGATTTATCGCTATGATGACACCTCTTTTCAGAGTGGTGCTGGTGGCAGCATCGGTTGGAACGCTGGGGATAGTGCTCAGCAGGATACGAAAGTCAAAACTAAATATAGATGACTCTATTTTCTGGATACTGCTGGTATTCATGTTCGTAGTCTTTGCGGTATTCCCATGTGTACCGGATGCCCTTGCGAGCCTTCTGGGTATATACAGCACTGCGAATTTCCTGTTCCTTTTCATGATATTCATACTCATCATGAGACTTTTTTCCATGAGTATGCGTGTCAGCTCACTGGAGGACAAGGTGAGAAGTCTCGTTCAGGAGATAGCACTCAGGGACAAGAAGACGGCTGAAGCTGAAGATGCGGAAAACCCGCTTCCTTCCGATTCTGAAGAAGAGTCTTCTCTTGAGGAATCGGTATCAAAGGAAAAATCCGAAGGACAGGGTGAATGATATGGCCGAAGGTAAACAGAGATCGCTTTTATGGGACATCTTTAAAGGCTTTGGAATCATATTCATTGTGTTCGGGCATACAGGAAAGGTGGGGGGAGCCATAGTCTACCTTTTCCATCTGGCTCTTTTCTTTTTTGTGACTGGCTATTTCTTCAACGAGGAAAAGTACGGTGACAGACCCTTTGTTTATCTGGGACACAGAATCGCTGGAGCATGGCCGAAATACGTGCTCTATTGTATCTTCTTTGCATTGACTCATAACTATGCTGTGGTCCATGGAATTATGACTGAGGGATCGGTGATTTACGATGCCCCTGAGCTCGTCCGGTCGGTTATGGGAAGTATGGTCTTTGAGAGACCTGAGCTGTATTCCGGTCCCATGTGGTTCGTGCCGCTGTGGCTTTTGGGAGCGGTCCTTTTTGCCGGCGTCGTACATGTGTCGAGAAGTCTTTCGGAGTATCTGGTAAAGATACGGTTAAAAACTTCTTTCAGAAGGATCAATGAAAAAGTGGCCGGAACTGCGATAGATGCTTCCGCTCAGGCTTCCGGGGAAAAGGAAAGCGGCATCAAAACGGAATCCACACAGAAAAAGAAGAGGAAGATAAGCTCCTATGAAGTCCTGAAGCAGGCATTGATCATCATCCTGAGTGCAGCATGTATAGTTGTTGGACAGTTCGCGGTGGATAATGGAATAAATATTCTTTACCATATGGAGCTTGCATTTGTCATTGAACCTTTCTTTGCCCTTGGGTACTTTGTGAGAAAGTATCTGCCTGAGATACAGGAGAAGCTTCCGGTTCCGCTGATGGCGGTTCTTGCGGTTGTTATATTCTTTATTTTTACAAGATTTATAGAAGCGGGAATCTGGTTTGACCTTGCCAGTCAGCTTATATTCGGAATGTGGTTCTATGTGGGGGGTATACTTGGAATAGTATTTACTGTACTGATCTCTAAGCTGCTTGAGAAGCCAAGGCTCCCTGAAGAAGTGATGAAGAAGATTCATCTCATGAAAAATGCCACAAATCCCCTTGCGGGACTTGTGGCTCTTATGGGACGCTACAGCTTTGACATCATGGCGCTTCATATTTTTGTGTTTAAGATGCTGGACATGATCCTGAGAAAGATATATTACCGTGATCCGGGAATGGATCTTTCCTGTTACCCGTCACCCCTGTCCATGGAGTGGTGGATATTGTACCTTGTGGCAGCTGTGATGGTTCCTCTTATCATAGGAGTGGTCACAGACAAAATAAAAGCAGCTGTCAAAGGCGGTTTAAAGCATTGATAAGAATTCGGATGACCCTGTTCTGGAGCTTGCCCACAGTGAGTTCATAGACCGGGGCTGCTGCGAAGAGCCCTATAAAGGTCACTGCTGTGATGATGATAAATTCTCTGGTATAGGATATACGGTTCACCATCAGGACATAGAGCTTTAAGGAAAGACAGCATATCAGAGGAAAGTGAATAAGGTATACTGAGAAGTTTGTTGGAGCAAGGCGTTTCATGATGCCCTGCTCCAATATTTTTTGCAGAAAGCTGCAGTTCATGATTCCCAGAATAAGGAAAAAACTGAAGCCGATGACCCAGTACATGTTCCATGTGAAGTATGGTAAAAGAGCCGGGAAGTTCCTGCTGACGAAGGGACTTAAGAAATTCACCAGTCCGCCGGCATCGAGAACTATGGGAATCAGTGCAACTATCATAAAGATGATGTCACAGGCCGGAGCTTTGCCGCCTGATGTGAGCTTTTCTTTAATGAAACCGTCCAGGAACATCATCACGGCACCGAGCAGAACCAGCACCAGATGGAAAAAATTCGGCTCCGGCGGGAAAATAAAGCTTATGACCATGAGGATGAGGGCAGAGACATTGACAAATGCAGCTGCCGGGGATTTCTTTTCTGAACTGTATCCTCCACAAAGCAGATTTTTTATGTAGTTATAGATATAGATAAGGCAGGTTCCGCCGAAGATGTACTTCATCATCCATAGAGGTCCGTTCAGGGTGCCATCCATGGTGAGTGAGGCCATGATGAGCTCATCTATACCGTAGGGGTGGTTATAGAAGGTGCTCACCCAGCTGTTGTGTAAAAGCTCGCTGGATATGAGAGTTGGGAACCCAAGAGTGTAGTACATCACAAAGGTTATGACGTTTATGAAGAAGAAGGGAACCACAAATCTGATGTAACGTCCGGCAAGCTGCAGCAGGAGCTCCTTCAGGGAGCTTATTTTTTTGAAGGATGCAAGATATCCCGAGATGATGCAGAAACCGTAAAGTGCAAGGTTCGAGTCCACCAGTATGGAAAGCGGCGGCAGGAACAAAATCTGAAGCTCTGGACGAAGGTCCGGCTTGACTTCACACATGGTCCAGAAGACGCCGGTGAAATGGGTCCAGAAAATGATGAGGCAGAAGATATATTTGAGGGAATCAAGATAAAGAAGCCGTCTTGGTTTAGTGTTCTGTGGCATATAAAAAACTCCTGAATGTTTATTGAAAAATGTTCATTCACACTTTACTAGATAAGTGGATAAAGTGCAATGGACAGAGTGAGAGCATCAGGGCGCTGGTACAGGACTGCTCCGCGCAGTGCTCTCTTAGGCATCTTTTTTGACACGTATACTATTCTATTGTAAAATTGGAAGGATTTAGACATGGAAGATACAGACATGGAAGAATATAGACGTGTAAGATACAGACATGTAAGGATTTATCGGAAGGTGAGGCGAAGATGCTTCGGATATTAAACAGCTTTCTGGGAACCGGAGATCAGTTCCTGATCCAATGGTTCCTTTTGCTTATTGTTTCACTTGCTGTTGTGTTTCTGGCTGCGACTTTTCTTTTGCTGAAGTCAAAGCTCAGGCTCCATCAGATATATTTCGTGACAGTCCTGTGGATGGGGATCATATTTATGGCGGTGCTGCCGCCCCTGTCCGCCCCGGATGAAGTACTTCATTTTGCGGGAGCCTATGAGCTTTCCAATAAGATGATGCTTAAGACAGCGAGGGATGGGGACGGAAACATTATCATAAGGAAAGAAGACGAGTTCATAGTGAACTGGCCGGGAGACAATGATCTGAACAAGGCCACTGTTCTGGGACAGACCTTAAGTCGCCCCGTATATGAGGAATTGCACACATACGGACTTTACCCGGCGGTGGAAGAGGGGGAGAGCATAACTCTTCAGCAGCCGGTGGCTACAACACCTGTGGCGTATTTTATGCCGGCTCTGGGCATAAGCCTTGCGCGGCTTCTCAATCTGAGTGCCTTTGGGCTTTTATATCTTGGGAGATTTATGAATCTTCTGATGTTCTCGGTCCTTGGGGCTGCGGCGGTGAGAAGGACACCTGTCGGAAAGAAGATATTCTTCTCGGTATCTCTTTTCCCCATGACTCTGGAGCTTATGGGAAGCTACAGCTATGACTGCTTCATCATTTCCATGAGCTTTTATCTCATCGCGGTCATCCTGAGCCATGCAGTGAAGGGGGATGAAGAAAAGATAGACTGGAGAGATGTGCTTGAGATGGGGATCCTTGCAGTGCTTTTGTCGCCCTGCAAGATGATCTATTCGACACTTTTTGCTCTGTGTCTCATGATACCTGTGGCGAGATGGAGAAAGCCAAGCGTCGTAAGATGGGGGGCCAGTGTGCTGATCATAGGCATGCTGATCATAGGCTCCATTGTTTTCGTGAATCTTCGTGAGGTGCTCCGATATGTCAATGCTTCCGGCGTGACACAGGCACCTGAGCTCACATCCTCAGGAGAGATCAACACAGTGAAGCTTCATGATCTTCAGGAACTTCTTCAGGATAAGACACTGGTATTCAGGATAATAAGAAATACCTTCCAGATTCTGGGAACCCAGTATCTGGGAACCACAGTCGGTATGTGGCTCGGTGCTTTCGACAGGGGGCTTGCTACGGGCACTCCGCTTTTATGGGGCTTCTGGATCACCGCTTTCCTTACCGCTCTTTTCGGACACGAAGGTGAGCCGGTCCTTAAGCTTTGGAAGAGATTCTTCATGGTGCTGGTGGCAGTTTTTATCACCTTTATACTTCTTGTGAGCATGCTGCTTTCCTATACTCCCGCAGATACCTTCTACATCCTTGGGGTACAGGGCAGATATTTCCTTCCTTACCTCCCGCTTATTCTTATGGGCGTCCGGTCCGGAATTATCGACAATAAGGCAGGGGATATAAGATGGAGAGTGCCTGTTACAAGACTGATGCTTTCTGCGGAGATACTTATGGATGCCGCGGTTCTCACGGGCTGTTATCTCACAGTTGTTTCCCGAGGGGCATAATGGTGGTATAATCAAGCTTTGACACATATTTTACAGGAGTGAAACTACAGGTCACAGTATGACCTTTATATACATATGAAACATTTAAAAAAACTTTTCAGGGATATCATTGAAAGAAGGAGGATGATCTTAGATCTTGCAAAGTCTGATTTCAGAAAGCGTTTTGTGGGATCCTACTTCGGAATCATCTGGATGTTCGTCCAGCCTCTGGTCACGGTGATGATCTATGCGTTTATTTTCGGCCCTTACGGATTCAAGTCCGCACCTCCGGTTCCCGACACAAGCTATGTGATATGGCTTATTCCGGGACTGGTGCCATGGTTCTTTTTCAGTGAAGCCATGAACACTATAACAGGCATACTTCACGAGTATAACTATCTCGTCAAAAAGGTGGTATTCCCGGTGGAGCTGCTTCCTATCATAAAGCTGTTTTCGTGCTTTTTCGTGCATCTCTGTTTCATACTTATCATGCTGATCGCATATATCGTTTCGGGAAAGATGCCCCATGTTAGCTGGATACAGATCTTTTACTACAGCTTTGCGGCATCTGTCCTTGCCCTTGGTCTCGGATACCTCACAAGTGCAGTGAACGTATTCTTCAAGGACATGCAGCAGATAGTCGGTATCATGCTTCAGTTCGGCATATGGATGTGCCCTATCATGTATGATGAGACATTGTTCACAGGAAGAGCACCATGGGTGGGAACAGTTCTGAAGCTGAATCCTTTTTACTACATAGTTGCTGGATACAGGGATTCTATGCTTACGGGAGATCCTTTCTGGATGCGGCCTGCTCTGAGCGTGTATTTCTGGGTATTCACCCTTATGGTGTTTTTCCTGGGCCTTGGATTCTTCAAGCGCCTCCGCCCTCATTTTTCTGACGTACTTTGATTTGAATGGAGATTTTTTATGTTACTTACAATAGCAGTTATTTCACTTATCGTTTACTTTCTGACCATCGGAGATCTTCTTTATCGCGGAAGGATAGAGAAAATCGAGGACAGAAGAGAAAGATCAGCAGCGGCTGTGCCTCTTGTACAGGGCATACTCAGAACTATTCTTAAGGTCAGCGGAGTGACATACGATGTTGAGGGAATTGAGAACCTCACTTCCATTCCCAAGGAAGAGGGAGTAATGTTCGTGGGAAATCACCGTTCCTACTATGATGTACTTATCGCCTATTCACTTGTTGACCGCCCTACAGGCTTCATAGCCAAGAGCGAGATGAGGAAGATAAAGCCTCTTGCAAGATGGATGGAGTATGTAAGCTGCCTTATGATAGAAAGAGACAATCTTAAGCAGTCACTTAAGGTCATCATTACAGCCATCAAGTATGTGAATCTCGGGATTTCCATGTGGATATATCCTGAGGGAACCAGATCAAACGGAGCATCGGAGGAGGATATGCTTCCTTTCAAGGAAGGCTCCTTCAAGATTGCGGAGAAGAGCAACTGTAAGATAGTGCCTGTTTCCATGATACATACAAGAGATATTCTGGAAGCTCATTTTCCGATCATCAGGCCTCAGCATGTTAAGGTAAAGATCGGAAAGCCCATTACGGTAAATGAGATTCCGGAGGATATGAAGAAGCATGTAGGTTCCTATGTCAGGGATATCGTGATTTCGAACATCAGGGATCTTAAGGCAAAGGAGCAGGAAGAGAAGAAGGCATAAGCCTTAAGGCTCTGAACTTACAGGGAAAGCCGGAAGGAATATCCGGAATAAAACAGAACGGAGAGGACCCGCAAAGGATGGAAAGCACACAGAACTTACTTGAAATAAGAGACCAGCTGGATGTTATCGATAAGGAAATCACGGCATTATACAAGAAACGCATGGATCTTTGTGCCGAAGTGGCTGAAACAAAGATCAAAAGCGGAAAGGCTGTCTTCGATCCTGCAAGAGAAGCTGAGAAACTGGATACGGTTTCATCCTATCTTGAAAGTGATTTTGACAAAAAAGCCATAAGAGAGCTGTATCAGCAAATGATGACCATTTCAAGGAGACTGCAGCTTGGTATCTTATCAAAACACGGAAAAAGCTATGATACGGGTTATGAGAAGATAACTGTAAGACAGAAGCCCGGAAAGAGTGTTGTGTATCAGGGAGTGGAAGGCGCCTATGCACATATAGCTGCAAGGCAGTGCTTCGGAGATGATGCGGATCTCACCAATGTTAAGACCTGGAAGGATGCGGCTGATATGGTCAAGGAAGGAAGGGCGGATTATGCAGTCCTTCCCATCGAGAATTCCAGTCACGGAGTGGTTTCCGATAACTTTGACCTGCTGATAAAATATCCGGAACTTGCTATAATAGAGGAAGTGGATCTAAAGGTGGAGCATGCCCTTATGAGCATTGACGGGGCGGAGCTCGGGGGACTTAAGGCGGTCTATTCACATCCACAGGCAATCGGACAGTGCAGCAGCTTCTTTGATGCCCACCCTGAGATCACGGCAGTCGCAACGGCAAATACTGCGGTGGCGGCAAAGTTCGTCAGGGAACGTGGGGACAGAAGCATTGCAGCCCTTGCATCCGAGGAATCAGCCGAGCTTTACGGGCTTAAGATCCTTCAGAGATCGGTGAATAAGGAAAAGACCAATACCACAAGGTTTCTTATCATCGGAAGAGAGAAGACCTATACGGAAGATGCAAAGAAGATAAGCCTCTGCTTTGAAACGGCCCATCGTCCCGGAGCTCTTTACAATATCCTCGGCAACTTCATTTTCAATGATGTAAATATGACCATGATATCATCCCGTCCTATTCCGGAACGCCCTTTTGAGTACCGGTTCTTTGTGGACATAGAAGGAAGACTTGATATGCCGAATGTCATCAATGCCCTTTCAGGCATGGGAGATCAGGTGACGGAACTTTTAATTCTTGGTAATTATTGAACTATAGTCGAATATAAGAATCTTACTGCTTAGGTCGTGTGCGGGTGTGGCGGTGACAGTCATACCCTTTCGCGGGAAACGGATGAAACGACGTTCTACAGGAGGAAGGCTATGACAGTAAACATAAAGAATGTATTTGACCCGGTGAACTATACAAACCGGGAACTCAGCTGGCTTGATTTCGATGCCCGCTGCCTTTATGAGGCAAGGGACCACAGCGAGCCCTTGTTTGAGAGACTGAAATTTCTGAGTATTACTGCCTCCAATCTGGATGAGTTTTTCACTGTACGTGTAGCTTCCCTTAAGGATCAGGTCAATGCCGGATATCAGAAAAAGGATATCGCAGGCATGACTCCGCAGCAGCAGCTGACGGCCATATCCGAGAAGACACACAACTTTATGAATCTGCAGTATTCCACATATAACAGATCTATACTGCCTTCCCTCAGGAATCAGGGACTTTATGTTATTTCAGAGCATGAAAAGCTGACAGAGGAAGAGGCAAAATATGTTGATGAGTATTTCAGGAACAATGTCTATCCCGTGCTCACTCCATTTGCCGTGGACTCTTCGAGACCTTTCCCTCTTGTGCTGAACAGAACCCTGAACATAGCAGCACTTGTAAAACCAAAGAAGATAAAGGGAAAGAGCATAGTAAGCAAGAAGCATAAAAAGGCTGCAGGACTCGATATGCCACAGAGCAACATCGAGTTTGCTATGGTACAGGTGCCCAATACTCTTCCGCGTATAGTTGAGCTTCCGCAGGAAACCACTGAAAACGGAAAAACCCAGAGAGTGGTCATACTGCTTGAAGAAATAATAGAGCGGAATATGGGACTCCTGTTTGCAAATTATGAGATAGTCTCCACACATGTTTTCAGAGTCATGCGTAATGCGGATCTCAGCATAGACGAGGAAGAGGCTACGGATCTTCTGGAAGAGATAAAGAAGCAGCTTAAGCAGCGCCGCTGGGGAGAGGTTGTGCGGCTTGAGGTTGAGGATACCATGGATAAACGGCTCCTTAAGGTCTTGAAGAAGGAGCTCGGTATCGAGAACAAGGAGGATGTTTATCGCATAAACGGACCTCTTGATCTCACCTTCCTTATGAAGATGTATAAAATGGCGGGCTTTGACTATCTCAAGACTCCCGATTATGTACCACAGCCTGTTCCCGCACTTTTCGCTGCGGATTCGATTTTTGAATGCATACGCCGTAAGGATATCTTTGAAACGGTGCCCTATGAGACCTTCGAACCGGTGGTAAGACTGATAAGAGATGCTTCGAAGGATCCCGAGACTCTGGCCATAAAGATAACTCTTTACAGAGTTTCCGGTAATTCTCCTATAGTAAAGGCTCTTGAAGAGGCTGCCTTAAACGGTAAGGATGTTACGGTACTTGTGGAGCTGAAGGCCCGCTTTGACGAAGAGAACAATATCCAGTGGGCGGAACGTCTGGAAAAGGCGGGATGCCATGTGATTTACGGTCTTGTGGGACTTAAAACCCACAGCAAGATAGCTCTCGTTGTCCGTAATGAGGCTGACGGAATCAGGCGGTACGTGCATCTGGCCACCGGAAACTACAATGACAGTACGGCCAAGCAGTACACCGATCTCGGTATCTTTACCTGCAGACCTGAGTTCGGTGAGGATGCGTCCAATTTCTTTAATATGATCTCGGGCTATTCTGAGCCTGAGAACTGGAATGAGCTTATTCTGGCCCCTTTATGGCTCAGAAAGTGGGTATTGAAAAAAATCCGTAAGGAAATAGAGAACGCAAAGAAAGGCGTTCCTGCTAAAATAACAGCTAAGATGAACTCACTATGCGATCCTGAGGTCATAGGCACTCTCTATGAGGCCAGTCAGGCGGGTGTTCACATCGATCTGATAGTCAGGGGTATATGCTGCCTGAGAGCCGGTATACCTAAACTCAGTGAGAATATTCAGGTTAGATCCATAGTGGGTTATTTTCTGGAGCATGCCCGTATTTTCAGATTTGAAAACGGAGGGACTCCGGAGTATTATCTGGGAAGTGCAGACTGGATGCCGAGAAATCTGGACCGACGCATAGAGATAGTATTCCCTGTTCATGATAAGGATATACAGAAGAGGCTTCAGCATATTCTTGATCTTGAACTTTCTGACAATGTAAAAGCTTCCGTTATGGATGAAAACGGTGAGTACCATCATCCTGACCTGAGAGGACGGAAGCAGATCAATTCCCAGATCATCCAGTGCGAGGAGGCTTTGAAACAGACTAAGAAGCTTTCGAAGGCGAAGGATACTGATAGAAAGAAGTTTATACCCAGAGAACATAAGGATATAGGTGATTAAGCACCGGTATCCCTGATGAATCATGGGATACGGAAGTTTTTGCCGTTTCGGGGATAAAAAGACAATAGTATGAAAAGGAGTAGTTATGCCACAGATTAACATTCTTGTAGTAGATGATGAAAAGGAGATTGCAGAGCTTGTCGAGATCTATCTGGTAAGTGACGGTTATAAGGTATTCAAGGCATACAATGCCGAGGATGGTTTAAGGATTCTTGATGAGCAGGAGATTCATCTTGTGCTCCTTGATATCATGATGCCGGGTATGAACGGACTGGAGATGTGTAAGAAGATCCGTGAAAAATCAAATATTCCGGTCATCATGCTTTCTGCTAAATCAACGGATCTTGATAAGATAGTAGGACTTACCGGAGGAGCAGACGATTATGTGACCAAGCCTTTCAATCCGCTTGAGCTCACAGCCCGTGTGAAGTCACAGCTCCGCCGTTATACACAGCTTAATCCAAATGCTGCAAATCAGTTCACCAACAATGAGATCACTATCCGCAACATGACTATCAACAAGGATAATCATAAGGTTGTTATAGATGGTGAGGACATCAAGCTCACTCCTATCGAGTTCGATATCCTGTTCCTTCTTGCATCTCATCCGGGCAAGGTATTCTCAACAGATGAGATCTTTGAGAAGGTCTGGAATGAAAAGGTGTACGAAGCCAATAATACTGTTATGGTGCATATCCGTCGTCTCCGTGGAAAGATGAAAGAGGACAGCAGGGAAAACAAGATAATAACAACCGTTTGGGGCGTTGGATACAAGATTGAAAAATAAAATTATGCCGGAGGTTGCGCTACAGTTCATGCAGTGTTTCTTCCGGCTATTTTTGATGTAAGGTAAAAAATATTGGATAACGAAAAAACACAGAATAACAATCAGATACACAGTACAGGGCGCGGGTACATGCTGCAGCTGACAGCCAACATTGCGGTGGCCACGGTGATAACTGCGGTCATTGAAGTGTTCCTTATTACCAATATCACGGCCATCACCAGCTTTCTTTATCAGACCGGAAACAACAGTCTTGCGGTTCAGCGGTTTGCTTTCGGATCCACCATAAGCGTTCTTCTTTTCGTACTTCTCGGTATAGTGATATTTTCCCTTATTTTCCTGATGTCCCAGAGAAAGACCGCAAGGGATATAGAGTCTATAGCCAGTGCGGTACAGCAGATATCGGAGGGGGACCTGAGCACGAAGCTTGATGTGGCAGGCGAGGGAGAGCTGACGGAGATCGCTGAAAACATTAACCGCATGGAGAAGGACATACAGGAGCTTATCGACAAGGAGAGGAATTCGGAGCAGTCAAAGACGGATCTTATTACGAATGTGGCCCATGATCTGAGAACGCCTCTCACTTCCATAATCGGATATCTGGAGCTGCTCAGAAAGAACCGGGATATTTCTCCGGAAATGCGGCAGAAATATCTGGATATAGCCTACAACAAGTCGGAAAGACTTCAGAAGCTCATAGAGGAGCTCTTTGGATTTACCAAGCTTTCCTACGGCAAGGTCAATCTCAATATCTCAAAGGTGGATATAGTGAAGCTCATTGCCCAGCTTCTTGAGGAGAGCTATCCGAATTTCGTGAAAAACGGTCTGAGCTATGATTATGTGGCCAATACGGATTCCCAGATCATAGACGCGGATGGTGATCTTCTGGCCAGACTTTTTGATAATCTTATCAACAATGCCATCAAGTACGGCAAAGAGGGTAAGCGGGTCAAGGTAAATCTCAGGGTGGACAGGGAGATAGTCACCATTAAGATCGTGAATTACGGTTATGTTATTCCCGAAAAGGAGCTGCCGCTTATTTTCGACAGATTTTACAGAACGGATCATAGTCGTACCACACAGAACGGCCCCGGAGGAACGGGACTGGGACTTGCTATCGTTAAGAACATAACCGATATGCATCATGGTGTGGTTTCGGTATCATCGGATCTTTCGGGTACCGTCTTTTCAGTAAAACTAAAGATTCATTTTGAGGAAGGAATAGAGAATTTTGAGTCCAGAAACATTGAATCCAGAAGCATTGAATCTAAAAATGATGAACCCCGCAGGCGAAGAAGATGAGACAGAAAGAGGGGATGCGGGACTGTTTAAATTCTGTTTGAAAACCGCAGCCTTGTTTTTTCTGGGCATACTTTTCATCGGCTTTTTTTCTTTTGCTTCAAGGGCGGACACCATAGACCTTTCGGTGACTTATGGTTATCAGAATATAGCAAAGGCCGGCAGATATCTGCCTCTTAACGTGCATATCGTAAACACCGGTGAACAGACCTTTTCCGGATACATTCATGTCTACATGGTGGAGTCTGAGAACAGCGTTTATGAGTACCAGTATAAAAAGACCGTGGAAGGGGAGTCGGAAGACAATCTTTCCGTAATCGTTTCCCTGAGTTCTGGTGTCAATCAGATACTGGTGACCGCAGAAGATATTAATGGTACGGTCATGGGATCGAGAAGAGTGGGTCTGGATGTGGCCGGTTCTGACGCGGAGCTAATAGTAGGCATCATTTCCCAAAGTCCGGAGGCCCTGTCCTATCTTGGAGGAGTCGGTATAAACAACGGAATACTGCGTACCAGAACAGTGACCCTGGATATAAAAAATCTCCCACAGGACAAGAGTGAACTTGACCAGCTGGATGTACTTCTTATCTCCGACTATCCTGCCGAGTTCATGAAGGACATCGAAGCAAGGACCATACTGGACTGGGTCAGAAAAGGAGGAGTTCTGGTACTGGGTACCGGATCCAAAGGAAATCAGGCACTTGCGCCGCACTTTGACGGGTACTTAAAAAATGCATTGTCACCCTCTACCATGAAGGTTCAGATGTCAGAGGATGATAATGACAGTGATGTCACACTTTCCGCTTCTGCCATAATGCTCAACAGCGGCAGAGAGGTTATGTTTTCCAACAATGTTCCCATACTTTCCACAGTGACGGAGGGAACCGGTATCATAGCTGTCTGTGGCTATGATTTCTGCGATATCCAGCGTTATGCCACGGATCAGGTCTTCTATGTGGATAAGCTTTTTACAGCCATACTGGGACAGAGCCGTCTGGATAAATTATCCGTGGCTGCCTCGGAAAGAAGTCTGAGGCTCTATTGGGATATACAGTCGCTTATGAACATGAGTGATTTGAGAAAGATCCCGGAGCCCATGTTCTATGTCAGCATACTGTTTGCTTATGTCCTTCTGATAGGACCGGGAATTTATTTTTATTTGAGAACTCATGAAATGATAAGAGTCTATCGCTCAAGCGTTCTTATCATCACCGTGCTTACCACACTTCTCGTATGGGTAATGGGTGTGGGAACCAGATTTACGGGTCCCTTCCTCACCTATGCAAGGATCAAGGAGGTTTCGGAGGACAGCATAAACGAAACGGATTACATCAATCTCAGATCTCCTTATAACAAGACCTACAGCTTTGATGTTAAATCCGAGTATTATGTCTATCCGGTTCTGAAGGGCTCCGATTACAACGGAGACATTCAGGAAATCGCCATGAACAGTGAAAAGGGACACACCACCATCAGTAACTACCGTGATAAAACGGAGATAACCATAGCCAATACCTCTCCCTTCACTGCGAGATACTTCGAACTTAATACGAAAACGCCCAATACCTCAGGCTATTTCACTACTGACATGGTTTATTCCGGAGGTGATATAAGCGGAACACTCAGGAATTCATCCCAGTATTCTCTTACAGATGCCGCGATTCTGATCTACGGAAAAGTCATCCGTCTGGGAAAGCTTGCGGCAGGAGAAACAGTGGACCTTTCAGGCAAGGAACTGGTAAATGTTCCTGTAGGGGACAGCCAGAGGATAGCCGAGACCGTGACAAACGGATCGGAACTGGGTTTTCTAAAGTATTATCTTTCAAACTACATGACAGGGTATTACGGAGACGCAAGACTCGTAGGTTTCGTTCAGGAAGATGAAAATGATAATTCTCTGGACTTTTCCGATCAGGCCAATTATGAGAATTACGGTGCGACTATGATAGTGGCTTCCCTTCCCCTCAACACAAGAGTCGGGGATGAGTACAGTTACAGTGCATTGTCCACCGATCCCGATGTTCAGTCGGGTAATTACAACGTGAGTGATAATACCATATCCGGTGTATCACCTACTGTACTTGCCTACCATCTTGGGGAGGGCAACAATATAAACAGCATAAGCATTGAAAGCATCAATGTGGATGAGACTGATTCAAAGAGCAGGGTAGGAAGCATACGGCCTTTCAGGGGATCTCTCAGCTTCTATAATCATCAGACGGGAGGATTTGATGTTATGGATATAGGAGATGGCGTGCTGAACAGAACGGAACTTACATCCTACCTGAGTGAGGATAATGTTCTCGTTGTGAAGTATACCTCTGCAGAGCAGAATTCCGGAATCGATGAGAGAAGATATCTGCCAATGATAACTGTTACCGTAAGAGAAAATGTAGCAGTGATAAATCAGATCCTTGAAGCTGACGGCATGGGAGAGGGTGAGGATCCTTCGGCCGTGCCCAATGAGACGGGACCATATTCTGCAGATTTGTACGGAACGGTAGTGGTTGAAGAGACCGCTCCTTCTGTGGCAAGTATTCCGAATGAGACATATTCCGATACAGTAAACGGGACCGAAACTCCGGGAACAGGTGAAACCACCCCTGAGTCTTCCGGAGATAGTGCCTGAAAAGCATTAACATAAAAGGAGGTGAGGCTGTCAATGATAGCTTTGGAAAACGTTAAAATGAGCTATGGACATATGAATGCGCTGGATGGTCTCACGATGCATATTGAAGATGGCGCCATGTACGGCTTTGTGGGCCCGACAGGTTCTGGTAAAACAACGGCCATACAGATGATGTGCGGTCTGGAATATCCGGACGAAGGCAGAGTCATGGTGGACGACATGGAAGCGGGTTCCAATGTGCGTCGATTGAAAAGAAGAATAGGATATGTGCCGGACTACACCGGAAGCTATCCTAATCTGAGAATCATAGAATATATGGATTTTTTTGCGGATTGCTATGATATGAGGGATTCCAAAACTAAGCGCCGTATTCAGAATCTTCTTAATATGGTGGGGCTTCAGGAAAGACAGTCCCAGTTTATGGATTCCCTGAACAGAGGTGCCCAGCAGAAGCTCAGCCTCGCCAGAGCCCTCATTCACGATCCGAAGATACTTATTCTTGATGAGCCGACTGCGGGGCTGGATCCAAACACCACATTTGAGTACCGGCAGATAATCGCAAATCTGGCTGATTCAGGGAAGACCATTATCATATCTTCAAATGTGCTGAATGAGATATCTGAGCTCTGTACGGATATCGGAATCATAGATCAGGGCCAAATGGTGATGGAGGGAAAGATAGAGGATGTGCTGGATCAGGTCAATGCTTCAAACCCCATCATTATCTCCATCGCAGGAAGCCTGGGCTCTGCTCTGCAGGCCCTTAGGAACGACAGGATGGTGCGCTCTGTAAGCATCAGGAACAACGACCTGCTCATAACCTATTCCGGGTCCAAAAAGGATGAATCCAATCTGCTTAAAAGACTGGTGGAGGCAGGGGTTCCTGTCAGAGGCTTTCATCGTGAGAAGGGTAATTTAGAGTCCCTGTTCCTTCAGCTCACAGGAACAAGGGAGGAAAGGAGAGTGACCTACTATGAGGCTGAATCCGATTTTTCTGAAGGATGAGATAACAAGTGCAAGAAGATTCACCCTGCCTGTACTGGTGACTCTTGTGAATGGAAGTCTTTCCATGCTGGTTCTTATGAATCTTTTTTACATAAGCAGAAGCGCCAGGGTGACAGGGGAGATATCCTATGTAAGTTTTCTTCGTATATACTATATTGCGGCAGTTGCCGAGATCCTTCTCGTACTGCTTATAACACCTGCACTTACGGCAACCTCTGTTTCAGGGGAAAGGGAAAGAAAAACACTGGGGCTTTTGCTGACCACACAGCTTGATCCCTGGGACATAGTCATCGGAAAGCTTCTGGGGGCACTCAGCACCCTTCTGTTACTGGTATTTACCTCGGCGCCTATACTTGCCACTGTCTATATCTACGGTGGTATAACCTGGTACCAGCTTTCTGTATTTTTCCTCTTTCTTCTGACGTCCTCGGTTTTCTGCTCAAGCATAGGGATCATGGTGAGCTCCTTCTTCACAACTACCGCAGCGGCAACAGCTGTGGCTTATGTGATGATTTTTCTGAGCTATACAGTTATGCTTTTGGCAGTGATCTTCAGAGCCCAGATAGGCATACCGGATAATCGTATGCTGCCGGGGATCTTTATCACCTTCTGGGCGCTTGCTGTTTTTATGCTGTATCTGAGTAAAAGGCATATAACACCTCACAGAAAAATAAAGCTCAGAGAGGGGTAGTAATATGACGATAAAAACCAATGGACGAAAAACCGTACTGATTCTGACGGTACTATGGATGCTGGTGATATTTATGTTTTCATCCCAGCCTGCGGATGAGTCCACGGAAACGAGTCTTTTTATAGGACAGATGGTGGAAAGCATATGTGTTCCGGGATTTGTGGATCTTTCAGAGGATGAAAGACGGATAATGGCCGGGAATATAGACTTTTTTGTCAGAAAGACCGCACATGCCTTAGAGTACGCCCTGTTGGGGCTGCTTCTCAGTTTATCGGTGGGAGAGTTTGTGGAGTGTACATTCATGGAAAGGCAGAAGGCCGCCTTCGTATTCGGCGCCTTTTATGCTGTGACCGATGAGTTCCACCAGCTGTTCGTGCCCGGAAGAGCGGGACTTATCAGGGATGTGGTGCTTGATTCCTCAGGAGTTCTTGCCGGGGTACTGGCGGTTTATGTATTTAAAAAAATAACAGAGAAGAAAATATGCCTGAAAATACTATCTGTGGCATAACCAGGATTTATGAAACCGGGTCGAGTACCCGGTTTTTCTTTTATCTTTGGTTGAAAAGGATAGTTTAATATGCTTAAATGGTGTAAACGTAAATCCAAGGATCTTTCGGATCCGTTTCAATAGAGGTATGAATAATGAGCTGTATTATGATTGGTATCGCCGGCGGTTCAGGTTCCGGCAAGTCTACATTTACCAACCGACTCAAGGCAGAGTTTGGTGACAAGGTCACTGTTATTTATCACGATAATTACTATAAGTCAAACGATGGCGTTCCTTTTGAGATCCGTCAGAAGAGCAATTACGATTCTCCCGATGCATTTGAGACAGACCTTCTCATAACACACTTAAAAGCACTGAGAAGAGGCGAGACAGTCCAGTGTCCGGTATATGATTATTCCCAGCACAACCGTACTGCGGAAACAGTTTCCCTTAAACCGTCTAAGATAGTTATAGTTGAGGGCATACTGGTCCTGGAGAATCCTGAGCTGCGTTCACTTTTTGATATCAAGATATATGTTGAGGCAGATGCGGATGAGCGTATCATCAGACGAATCATCCGTGATGTTAAGGAGAGAGGCCGGCAGGTAGAGGATATTTCATCCCAGTATCTTACCACTGTGAAGCCTATGCATTATCTCTATGTTGAGCCTACAAAGCAAAAGGCCGACATCGTTATCAACAGTGGAATGAATGATGTAGCATTTGATCTTATGAAAACAAAGATCAAAAGTCTTTTAGAAAACGGAGGAAACAATACCAATGCTTTATAACAGCACACGTGGCGGAGAAAAAGGTCTGCAGGCTTCTGAAGCCATCCTCAAGGGACTTGCCGATGACGGCGGGCTCTTTATGCCGGAGTCGATTCCCACACTCAAGACATCACTTACAGAACTGAGCAGGATGTCCTATCAGGATCTCTGCTACGAAGTAATCAAGGAATTTCTTACGGATTTTACAGAGGAGGAGCTTCGTCACTGTATCAATTCTGCTTATGATGAGAAGTTTGAGACTCCTGCCATAGCACCTCTGGTAAAGAAGGATGATGCATATTTCCTCGAGCTTTTCCACGGAAAGACTATTGCTTTCAAGGATATGGCACTTTCCATCCTTCCTCACTTTATGGTTACAAGTGCAAGAAAGAATGCTGTAAAAGATAAGATCGTTATCCTGACAGCTACATCCGGAGATACAGGAAAGGCAGCCATGGCAGGCTTTGCGGATGTTCCGGGAACAGAGATCATTGTTTTCTATCCTTACGGCGGCGTGTCCAGATTCCAGGAGCTTCAGATGAGAACAGAGCCCGGAAAGAACACCCATGCTGCAGCCATCCACGGGAATTTCGATGATGCCCAGACCGGCGTTAAGAAGATTTTCGGAGACAGGGAATTCACGGCACATCTTAAGGAAAAGGGAGTTATACTAAGCTCTGCAAATTCCATCAATATCGGACGTCTGGTTCCTCAGGTGGCCTACTATGTATATGCTTATGCCCAGCTCATCGCTCAGGGCGAGATAGCGGACGGAGAGAAGATCAATGTCTGCGTTCCTACAGGTAATTTCGGAAACATTCTTGCGGCTTATTTTGCTAAGCATATGGGTGTTCCTATCGACAAGCTTGTGTGCGCATCCAATGAGAACCGTGTACTTACGGATTTCTTCGGAACAGGTAAGTATGATCGCAACCGTCCGTTCATTCTCACATCAAGTCCGTCTATGGATATCCTTATCAGCTCTAACCTTGAGAGACTTATCTATCTCAGCACAGGCTGCAGCGCAGAGAAGACAGCTGAGCTTATGAAGGAGCTCAAGGAGAACGGCGTTTACGAAATAACAGAGGACATGAGAGGGTTCATTTCCGATTTCTTCGGAGGATATGCAGATGAAGAGTCTGTTTTTGCCACCATCAAGGCCCTTAAGGATAAGACAGGTTATGTCATCGATCCTCATACAGCTGTTGCCAAGGCTGTATACGATCAGTATGTTGAGAAGACAGGTGACAGGACAAAGACAGTCATCGCATCCACAGCAAGTCCTTTCAAGTTCTCACCTAATGTTATGAAGGCTCTCGGAGAGGACGGCGATGACGAGGACGTATTCCATGTCATCGATGCGCTTCAGAAGATTGCCGGAGTGCCTGAACCGAAGGCTATTAAGGAAGTACGCAGCGCTGAGATCCGCCACAACACGGTGTGCGAGGTTTCCGAGATGGAAAAGACGGTAGATAGTTTTCTTTTTTCATAAAACACAGCTTAAACGGATTCCTGCGGGAATCCGTTTTTTTGCGCGTTGGCCTTCAGGCGAATACTTTCCTGCTTAATTAAGGCATTTTTTTCTTAATGTGAGACATAAAATGAATTTTTTTACAAACCAAGTATCATTACAGCTATTAAAATGTTATGATAAAACAAGGATGTAACAAGAACAGACATTCAGTAGCTTCGAATTTTATGGGAACATAAGAAATATTCGTCAGTTTCTTTATGTTCTTGTAGAAATACAATACGAAGTATGTTAATATATTCACATACTTCGTATAAGTTATCACATTAGGAGGATATAAAATGTTAGTAAACGCAAAGGAAATGCTGGATAAGGCACTTGCTGGCCATTATGCAGTTCCACAGTTCAACATCAACAATCTTGAGTGGACAAAGTCAATTCTTCTTGCTTGTGAAGAGGTTAAGTCTCCGGTTATTCTCGGTGTATCTGAGGGTGCAGGCAAGTACATGACAGG
>DFGZ01000093.1 GCA_002371295.1 Oribacterium sp. UBA3737
GTCTGCCAGTCATGGCAATGAATAAGATCAGGATGCCAGTCGAGAAGAGGTAATGCAGAAAGTGCCGCATAGCAGAAAAAGCAGAACTTCTCAAGATCCCAGTACCAGTCACCGTATGGACGATCACCTGAAAAATATGACTCATTGTCTATAAAATAGTATGTAACATTATCCTGAACATATTTAAGAACTCCGACATAGCGGGACTGACCGAGATAATCCATGTAAAAATGTGTCACATACTCCATTCTCTGCCGCCACTCCCATGGTATGCACATATACTTGGGAATCATGACGCGACAATCATAATACCGCTTATCAATGGTCTTTGGAAGTGAACCAACAACGTCAGCCAATCCTCCTGTTTTTATAAAAGGTACAGCCTCCGATGCAAGCATCAATACATTTTTCATACTATACAGCCTCCCACTCGTGTTTTAGTTTCCTATTCCGTTAACTCATGATGTATTGAAATTCAATAAGTGAAAATTATTGCAGAAAAAAATAAATTTACACCCTTTGACACATATTATTATACTTCCTACAAACCGTCATTAGCAAGGTTTTTAAGCTCTCTGGCATTGGCAAGTACTGCATCCGTGACCTTTCCCCCCGCAAGAAGTCTTGCAAGCTCCATCACAGACTCTTCGGTATCAAGTCTTCTGATATTGGTGTGAGTATGCCCCTCTTCCGCCGTCTTTTCTATGCAGAAATGTATATCTGCCTTTGCTGCTATCTGAGGAAGATGGGTTATAAGTATCACCTGATGTGTCAATGCTATCTTCTTTAGCTTTTCAGATACCTTTTCAGCCGTTCTTCCCGAAATACCTGTATCGACCTCATCAAAAATAAGTGTAGGAATTTCATCAGTATCCGCAAGAACAGTCTTTATGGACAGCATGATACGGCTCAATTCACCGCCTGATGCAACCTCACTCAGAGGTCTTACAGGTTCACCAGGATTAAGACTTACAACAAAATGTACATCATCCATTCCGTTTGATGAAGGCTCCTTCAGGCTGTTGAATTCCATATCGAACTTTACATCAAGGAAACCCATCTCTTCCATCTCGCTGCGGATCTTCTCGCAAAGAAGCTTTGCTCCCTTTTTACGTTCAGCAGTGAGCTCTTCACAGAGCTTTATAAGCTCTGATTCTGTCTTTTCAAGCTTCTTTATGCATTCAGCCCTGTTCTCATCATAATCTTCCAGTTCTTTTAATCTTTCCTGCTTTTTCTGAAGTCCGGCTTGTGTCTTTTCGACAGTGCCTCCGTACTTGGCCATCACGCCGCGGATGAAATCAAGACGTTCTGTGACCTCCTGAAAATCCTCTTCATCAAAATCATTTTTATCAAGATAATGATCCAGCTCCCTGACGGTATCTTCGGAGATAGTCTGAAGATCATAAAGACTGTCACTTATGTTCTGAAGGGAATCATCGTAATTAAGGGCATCCTGTATAGCCTTAATTGCTGACGAAAGATCCACCTCATCCATGATGGCTCTTGCTTTCTGAACAGACCCGTATATTTTCTGTATATTCTGATACTTTTTGTATCTTTCGGCCAGCTCTTCCTCTTCGCCTTCCCTAAGATCTGCGTTTTCAATTTCTTCAATCTCGAATTTAAGAAAATCAAGCTCCCGGAGCCGCTGACCTTCATCCATATCGAAATCGGAAAGCCTGTTTTTCAATCCTGTATATTCATGATACTTATCAGACACCGATACACGAAGAACACCGGTCTCTTTTTGCTGAAAATCATCCAAAACCTTTAGATGATATCCATCTCTTAAAAGAGACTGATGTTCATGCTGTCCGTGAATATCTATCAAAAGCTCCGCCACCTTACGAAGCTTTCCCAGTGTCACGGTCTCGTCATTGATTTTAATTTCTGATCTGGTATTTGAGATCTTACGCTTTATAATGATCTGTCCATCCTCAGGCTCAACATCAAGCTCCCTAAGCATCTCCTTCTGATGATCTGTGAGATCACCGAAAACAATCTCAACGAAGCCGGATTCTTTTCCGTTTCTGATCATGTCCCTGTTTGCTTTTGACCCAAGGCAAAGATTGATGGATCCGATCAGTATGGATTTTCCGGCTCCGGTCTCTCCGGTAAGAATATTCAGTCCTTCTCCGAATTCAACTTCCTCTGACTCAATAAGTGCAAGATCTTTTACATGTAGATGATATAGCATTTAGTCTCCTCTTTTCCGAAAATATAAGCTCTGTAAGCATTGACATGCAGCTCATATTTTCTCTGTTGTCCTTATCATCCGGTAAATGTTTTTTTACTCCATTATTTCCTGAATGCGATTCTTTACATCCAGAGCATCCTGTGCGTTTTTCATGGCACACATGATGGTATCATCGCCGGCGAGAGTTCCGACGATCTTATCAAGCTTAAACTGGTCCAATGCCGCAGCAACTGCATTGGCCATACCTGCCATGGTACGGATAACCAACAGATTCCCTGCCGTATCCATGCTCATGAGAGCTTCCCGGAGAACTCTTATATACTTTTCGGAATATACATGTTCTTCCTTTTCGATTATCTGATAGTACTGATTACCGTCATTTCCGGCAACCTTACTGAGCTTAAGCTCCTTGATATCTCTTGAGACAGTGGCCTGGGTAACCTTGTATCCTTCTCTGTTGAGTATGTCTGCAAGTTCCTCCTGGGTGCCTATCCGCATACGTCCCACAAGCTCTATGATCTTCTGATGCCTTGATTTTTTCATCTCAGCTCTCCTTTACCAGTTCTCATTATCCATTTTCTTACTGAGAGTTTCCAAAAAACTGCTCTTTCGTAATTTAATAAGAGTGGTCAATTCATTTGCCTTTCTGACAGTGACTATATCGCCTTTCTCAAGTTTCACCACATGATCGCCGTCGAATGCCACCATTTCCTTATCGGACTCTATCCTGATCTCAATCCGGCTCGAATCCGAAAATACCACAGGACGGCTTTTTGTACTGTGTGCACATATCGGAGTCATGATTATCACCGGCGATCCCGGGGCCACTATGGGACCTCCTGCGGAAAGGTTGTAGGCGGTAGAGCCTGTGGGTGTGGCAAATATCATACCGTCTGCGATATAATTACTCAAATTCTGACCATCACATGACACAGCGAACCTCATCACATTGATTCCACTATACCGGCTTACGAGAATCTCATTTAAAGCAGTTCCTCTTGAGATGACCTCACCGTTACGACGTACACTTCCATGAAGCATGGTACGCACATCACGTATGTAATCATGTTTTATAAGACGATCCATCGCATCTGGTATCTGTTCCAATTCGGAGATTTCCGTGAGATATCCGAGGTGCCCGGCATTGACACCCAGAATCGCCGTATCCTGACCTCTCAGTACACCTGCGATCCTCAGCATGGTTCCGTCACCTCCGATACTTACTATGGCGTCAGCATCGCTGAAATCGTTTCTTTCATAATTTGCCTTAAGAAGTGCGGAAACCTTCACACCTCTTTCCGTAAGATATGTTTCTATGGCCTCTTTAAACTCCATAGCATCCGGTTTTGTTGTATTAACGACTAATGTAATCTTCATGTCCGTCCCGAAAAAATCATCATCTGATTTATCATGTAAATCTCACTGTGCCGGTTTTATTTAATGTCCAGCATATCATGAGACGCATCCACTGTTTTCACAGCTATATCATGAATCCAAAGAAGGTCCTTATCCTCTTCGGAATTCTCAGAATCCCTCAGCATAAGCTCGGCAAGATACTCTATATTACCCTCAGGTCCTTTTATAGGACTGAAGGTGAGTCCCTTTAATTCAAAACCTATGGAATATGCAAAAGAAAGAGTCTTCTCAATAACTTCAACATGAACCTTCTTATCCCTTACAACTCCCTTTTTACCGACCTGATCCCTTCCTGCTTCAAACTGTGGCTTGATAAGGCATACTACCTGACAGTCATCTTTTATCAGTGTCTTCACAACAGGAAGGACAAGCTGAAGACTGATGAAGCTTACGTCAATGGAAACAAGACTTGCAAGCTCACCGAGATCCTCAGGCTTAACGTAGCGGATGTTTGTTTTCTCCATGCATACCACACGCTCATCATTACGAAGCTTCCAGTCAAGCTGACCGTGACCTACATCGATGGCAAAGACCTTTACTGCCCCGTTCTGAAGCATACAGTCTGTAAATCCGCCGGTACTTGCTCCTATATCAAGACAGACCTTTCCCTCGCAGGATACACCGAATTCCTTTATGGCCTTTTCAAGCTTTAATCCGCCTCTTGAAACGTAAGGAAGTACATTACCTCTTACTTCGATCTCCACCTCAGGATCAAATGTGGTGCCCGCTTTATCCTCTTTTTCTCCGTTAACATAAACTATACCTGCCATGATGGTACGTTTGGCTTTTTCTCTGGACTCACTAAAGCCTTTGTTGACAAGTAATACATCAAGTCTTTCTTTCTTCAAAATCAGTTCCTCATTATCGGACACAATTTCTGTAAGAGCATATGCTGATTCAATCACACATCCTGCTCTTTGCATCCAAAATCAATTATTTCCTTTTCCATCAAAAGCTTCATAATGGACTCACTGTCTATTCCCAGTCCCTCACGAAGCTTTGTCACATCACCATGCTC
>DFGZ01000202.1 GCA_002371295.1 Oribacterium sp. UBA3737
GTTGATGAGGATGAAATGAAAGTTGCGATGCTTACTTCGATTTTTATTGACAACAGAAAAGCCAATGCTAATACATCGAAAATCATGAAAGAAGTCCTTGATGTGACGGGAATTGAAAAAGGCTGATTTGCGTATTTACAAAAAAACAAAGATACCTTGGAGAGCAACTTTCCCCGGTATCCTTGTTTTTTCTTAGTTCCAAAGACCTTTCCACCATTCTTTTGCATTTCCGAAAAAGTCTGTTATTGGAGCCATAGGAGCAGACGAATCCTTTATCTCCATACTTACAGTAGGGCTCGTCATTGCATCATATCCTTTGTCTACAAGATCTGATGCTTGCTGTGTAATGCTGTAATCTTCTTCCATTTGTTTGCTCTTTGCATCAAAATCAGCCTTTAAGTCTGAATAACGGCTGTCTCGACTAATTTTTGCACTGTCTGCCATTCCAATGCCTTTGCTTTTCATGCTGCTGATAACGGACTCTTTCGCTGATGCCTGCGAAGCTATTGAACTGTACGCGCCTGCAAGCGGTGTGCTAGGGAGGCTGCTGAAACTGATCCCCGGCATTCCTCTGTCGTAACTTCCCGAATACCCTTTCTGTGCTGTTTCAAAAATATTTCCGATGCTGATACTGTTTTTGATAGATGCAAACTGGCCTTTCGATGTAGAGTCTTTATATGTCTTCTCCATCTGTTTGCTCATTTGCGACACCATTTTGTCCGGTGTAAAATCCGCAGGGATTTGCGGTGTTTCAAGCTTTAACGAAGAAGCAATATCTCCGTATGTGCTGTTAAACAGTTCCATGCAGTCTGCCGCCTTATTTGCGCTTTCCGCCATCGTATAACTGTCCGTATAGCTTTGAGATAGTGCCATGTACTGGAGGTTTAAAAGCCCCGTGTCATAAATCGAAGAATAATCCATCACTGCGACTTCCGCTGCAATGCTCTGCGGCACAGGAATATTCATCTGTGATCCTATAGCCATAGACAGCTTCATCATGTTGTTCCCGGACATGGAATCAAGAACATCTCCATAGACCGATGAGTAGTCCTCTGCATTCAGCAGAGCTCTTATGTCCGCAGCAGAGGCAGCCTGTTTCATATCGTTCAGCGAAATGCTGCCGTTTTCGGCAAGACCGTCCATGTAGGCCATGATTTCTTCTGAGGACGAATCTGCGTTGATCCCGGTATCACCTGTTTCTGCAGCAAGAGATACGCACGGCGCAGAAAAAACAATGGTTGACATAATTGAAGCGGCAATCCCGATTTTAAAAATGATTGATCTGATTTTCATCGTTTCCCCCTTTTATAAAAATAATGTACTCACTAAAAGTATGATATTTCTCCTATGCTTCTCGCAGCCTATTTGTGAAGACTTAACATATGATTGATATAATCCCATGCCTGTTCGATAGCGGCACTGACTGCCAGGTTTGTGCCGCCATTGTCATCTGCGGTCTCTTCATACCATATGAGATAATTTAAAAAATCCCATGGCGATTTTGAAAGCGCAATGATCTTATCGAAATCAGGCACGATACTGTCAGCACGGTATTCTTTTTCAACCTCTCTGATCCTTTCTTCAAGGATCTCAAATTTTTTGTATGATATTTCGATACATCCCTGTTTTAAATCTTTCTTTTTCAAAATCCCGCCTCCTGTTTTTCTTAATGTCAGTTATGTAAGTTTCCTGCAGTTTTTTCGTTTTTCTGGGAACCCAGAAAAGCATGAAACTTGATTTTTTCTGTCATACTCATGATTAAGAGATTTTGTATATCTCACTTCACGAATTCACCGGAACAATAACAAGGGGGATCGAAATGTCTGACAGTCTTGGCTTAAAGATGGAATATGACAACATTCTGTCAGGGAATCAGGATGACTTCTCATCTGCTTATATAAAGAAAGAAGCGGAGCAGGAAGATTACATGGAACTCATGCGATATTTCTTTGAGGAAATTATGGGATGGGGGCCTGTTGAGATAGAAAAATATGTGACGCTTGATATCATCGAACGAATGCATATGTCGAAGATACTTGGGAAGATTGATTTTCCTGCTGAGCTGGACAAGGAAAAGGATCTGTTTTACCTTTCAAATATTCTGTATCCGTCATCTTCTGCAAATGATAAAAGAACTGTCATCCTTACTGTGTATAAGAAAGTACTTACCGGGGAACTGAAAAAGTTTCCGAAGAATTTCTTTTTTCTTGCAGACAGTGATAATTATTATTTTGTCTGCCTGAACTATGCCTTGAAAGAAAATCTTTTTTTTAAGAGCATTGAAGAAGTTTATTCTTTTTTCGCAGACACAGACAAGGCAAGCATGTTTTTAGAAAGTGTAAGGCTTCTGGTTCCGTGCCGGGACAACTATGATATTCCGCTTGATATGATCCATGATTTTCTTCCATGCGATCAGAAGGATGACAGCTGTTATTCTTACTACAAGCTGACGGGGATTATGAATGCACATCATAAAAAGAGGAAAAATGTGGGGAGGCAGAGATGAGAATATATGTCAGGAACAGAATTATTCATCTTCTTAACAACGACGTAAAGAGCAGCAGAAAAAACTGCACAAGAATTTTGAAGAATATACGCGATGTAGCGTATAAACATAACAGGTATTCGTATTATCTCACATTTCTTATTATCATGCACGTTATGACAGGAGACCTGATCGAACAGTTTGACCCGGATGTGCTTGAGGCCGTCTTTAGCGAGCTGAGGCTCAAAGACAAAGAAAATGCAGACAAAAGGCTCATTCCACCAAACCAGAGCCCGCGTAATTAGAGCATGCCCGTACCAGCGCGAAAAAAGGAACCGTTGTGGTTCCTTTTTTTCTCTTGTTTTGTCATGCAAGGCAGATGACTGCTGCGCCAATGTTATCGGAATAACTTTTTGTGCTCTTGGCGGCTGTTACAAGTGCGTTCGCCGCTGAACTGACGCCATCCGATTCGAGGACGATGACAGGAATATACTGCTGCTGTATGGAGTAATGAACCCCGTCAGTAGTCATGAGCAGAATGTCTGTTTCTTTTATCCTGCCGCTCTCTGTCTGAATATCCGGTTCAAGGAGAACTCCTATTCCGCTCGTAAGTTGCAGGTTATCCGGGTGCAGGTAGTACTGTTCTTCAGTAATCTTTCCCTCTTCAAGAAGCTCATAGGCTCTCGTATGGTCGCTTGTAAGGTTTATAAGAGCGCCATCCCTTATCAAAGACAGTCTGGTGTTTCCTGCGTGGGAAAAATAGATCCTGTTATCAGATGAACAAAGAAGACACGTCACGCTTGCGGCATAACCCGAATACCTCTCCTCGTTTCCAAGTTTGAAGCCGCCAAGCAGCTTGTTAGCACTGCGCATCGCAAACTCTAAGAAAAAGCCCGGCTTTGACAGGAAGAGCTTTCTGTCTTTTTTGAAGACATATTCTATCTGTTCTTTGATTGATTCTGTCACTATGGCAGCAGGCTGTGGGAACTGATCGACCGAGCCTGTTCCGTCCGCGATTATGCAAAGAAGGTTGTCGTCATTCAGTTCAAGAAACTGTACATAGTCCTCCTGTTTTTCTCTGTCATTGCCTATGTCGACCTGCGCCCCAAGCATATATCTGTTTGGCATACTATTCCTCCTGTGTAATGTTTTTCCCTGTGCCGCCATAAGACGCACCTTCCGCTGCGACATTCTGCTCTTCTGTATGATTTTCTCCCAGAGCCATATCTTTACAGTAACTGTATATGGTCACTGACTCGTTGAACTTCTGCTGATAGGCAAGATAAATATATGCAAGCTTGTCTTTATCGTCATACACCTTTTCCATAGTATCAAGGAGCTGTTCATATAAGACAAGACAGTTGAAAGCCGCATCGATCCCCTTTGACTCGTAATAGTCAGATGTACCTACCTTAAGCGGGTGTTCTCTGTAATACCTGTTGTAATCATATTTCAGTATCACAATTTCCTGCCTGAATATCGCAATATGAGTCATTACATCAGAAGGAGCTATGTCTCCGTCAAGATACAGGGCCGCTACGTCATCTGTATCTTTTATAAGAGTCGTGAGGCTTTCCATGTAATATTCCTGTTTCTCAAGCCATTCCTTCCCAGTCTGGTATTTTGATGGCCTTGTAACTAACACTGAGATAAGAACAGTCGCTGCTGACAATGCCAGTATACATGCAAGCAGAATGCGCTTTCTTATTCTTTTTCTTCTGCTGCTTTTAATCCTCTCCCGATGATTCTGGACTGTGTTTTTTTGCATATTCATGAACTTTTCCTCCGAAACAAGTATGGAAGATTTTAGTCATTCTTTGGACACAAAAACCCCGCAGACATTAGTCTGCGGGGCAGAAGGGATGAAAAATCTAAGGAAGAATTTACTTTCCGCCTGTTGTTTTCTTATCGTCTTTTTCTTCCTCGTCCTCCTTTTTTCCGGCATAGATCAGAAAAGCAATGGCTCCGCCAAAGGCAAGGAGAAGAGCAACAAGGATGCAGCCCTCGATAAGACGTTTGGTATCTTTTCTGTTTCGTGTATTGTCCTCATCCTCGCTCTCTGCCTCATCATCGGCTTTTTCCGTCGTCACAGCAGTATTGATCTCTTCTTCCAGTGACATTCCCGTCTGGCTTTCTGCTTCTTCGTTTTCGCCGTTGTTCTCCGGTTTAGTCTCTTCACTTCTGGCACTGTCTTTCTCACCCGCGGAATAAGAATCTTCGATCTTTTCCGTCTGCGTCCTTTGTGAAACTGTGTCTCTAAGCTGCCTTGAAGATGAATCACTGTTTCTCGTTACAGTAGCGGCGGCTGATCTCGTCGTTACTGTGACTTCCTCTGTGTCGTCGCCAAAGACGCCTTTTGTGAAATCTATTACCTCCAGCACAGTCTCTTTGATCGGAGAAGGTATGTAATCAATAATGTCCTGGCTTTCCGGTTCCAGATCAGATACCTGCGGCTTTGCAGGCTGCGGATTTACTGGCTGAATAGGATCCGGTCTTTCGTATCCGTGGTTCTGATCCGTGTTTGTGTTATCGTCCGAAGCCGCTGGCTGTTCCTGCTCATCATGTGTTTCTACAGGCTTTTCTTTTACGATAGTGACCTGGATACTTTTCAACTGATAAGATGCGGATCCGTCTTCAATGCTGCCGGAAATGGTCGCCTTCTTTTCAATATCGCCATCAGCCGCATCTTCCTCGATCACGCCAAAAACCTCGAGTGTCGCAGGCGTTACCTGCTTAACCTCTGCTTTTGTGTTTTCTACTTCAAGAGATATTACAATAGGCCCTGTCCTCAATATATTCACGGTGTTGCCGTTGTATTTATACTGGATTCCGTCTACGGTCACTCCTGTTACTTTTGCGTTTTCAAAAGAGGGCAATATCAGTTTTCCCGGATAGAGATTATCCTGTATATCAAGTATTATTCTGACGGTTTTATTTGCGCTTTCAGCCTGTTCCTCCTGAGGTAAAGGATCTTCCTGTGCTTCCTGTCCTGTTCCTTCGCTGGCAGGCTGAGGAGAAAGGTACTCAAGGCCGTTAACGGTAATAACCGCAGATCCTTCCACATTGTCTCCCGTATTGTCTGCCTTAATGACCAGTTTTTCTTTGTCCGAGACAATGACAGGAGGAGTCACTTTTGCATCTGTCATGTCCTGAGCAGGCTGCGCTGGGGTTTCTCCTTCCCCCTGTCCCGGTATGTTGTCAGATTCGGTATTTTCGCTTCCTTCGCCCTCTGCTGTGGCAGAAGCACTTGTCTCGTCCCCGGTTTCAGTACTCTGAGGATCCTCAGTGTTCGAAGTATCCTCAGCTCTTTTCACGTTTTCTGAAGCCGTTTCCTCTTCGCGCAGAGCTGATGCCATTCTATTCATTTCCGTATCGACAAACTCGACATCGCTGCATTCCTCATCTTTCGAAATGGTCATATCCATGAAATCGGGCTGGATCTCTGTATACTCCATGGTTGATGTGATATTGGCGCTAGTCCCTCCGGGAACAGATCCGGAAACGGATATTTCAGGGATCTTTGAAAGCGGGATCAAACCGCTTAAATTGATCTCAATATCTGTCACGCTTTCAGAGATCGTGTATTTTTCTCCCGGAGAATATGCCGATGTTGATTCTCCCGCTATGATTTCTCCTGTTCCATTAAATCCTTCCCATGTGCCAAGTCTGACCGCAGCGTTTTCCATACTGCAGCCCAGCTGTATCCTGAAAGTTACAGAGTCTGCCACAGCGCCCCCTTTTGACAGATTGAAGAGTGTTTTTTCGATGGACTGTATTTCATCGCCTTCTGCCGCAGTGATCGTCTCAGTGACAACACTGGGATCATTGCTTGTGAATTCTGTGGTCTTGGCAGAGTCCCCGAACCATACTACATCGTCCTGAGCGCCGATCTCTTCTGTTTCTTCGCCTGTTTCTCCCGTTTCAATGATCTCTGTACCGCCGACTGTAAAGTTAATGATCTCGTTGTTTTCGCTTGCAAATACTGTCGCAGCGGGCGAAAGTATCATTGACGCGGTAATGACTATGGCAAGCTGTTTTAAAAGGTGATTTTTCATGCTTTTCCGGCTTTGGCCGCCTCCCGTTAGAATAAATTTCGTGCTCCACGGATTTGTTAAAATCCTCTGCACTAAGTATGAAATATTTTGAGCTGTTTCTGATTCTTTCTGTCCTCCAAAAGAAAACAGCAGGAGAGTACTATCTCCTGCTGTCTGACCTGTTATTTTTTCCTTATGGACTCCGGGATCTCGTCCTCATCCATGTCATGTCGATGTGAAAAATGCTTTCCGTGCACCTTTTTTCTTTCTCTCCACAGTTTTGTAAATACAATGTTCAGCACGCCAAAGACTAAACCAATGGCCATGCCTGTAAAAAACGGATATAGCAACATTGTTATTCCCTCACTGGTTATTAAGCTGTCTGTTTGCTTCTATTGCCATTTCTATAAGCGTCTGTTCCGTGTTCCTTATGTTTCGAAGAGATTCTTCGCTGGCATACCTGTCATTATCATATCTTGATCCTTTCACGAAAGAATCTGTTGATTTATCGACACGGTACTTGTATCCGGCTTCCTGTGCAGACATTGCTCTTTGCAGGTATTTTGTTCTGTCAAGGCTGTTTTTTCTGCAGTGCATATCAGACCAGGATCTGTCCTTTGCCGGAAGCCGTTCCTTCAACGGATTTATTCTTTCTTCTTCAGATTCTTTTTTTTCGTTTTCAAGATACGAATACCTTTCCCGCTTATTCTTTTTTGCTTTTGGCGGAGCACTTAATAAGCGGATAGCGTACAGGCAGGAAACGGAACCAGTCAGAAATCCTGTTATTAGACCTCCAACAAGAAGCAGTGATGTTAAATATTCCTGTGGCATTATCTCCTCCTTTCTAATTACAAAAGCAAAAGGGCTTCCGCATCAACTGCTGCACCCGCCTCAGCTCCTTCTGCGGCTTCAGCTTCAATGCCTGTATCGGCCTCTGTGCCAGATGCAGGACTTTCAAAATCGGAATCTGCTGCACCCTGTCCGCGTTCAAAAGAACTCATGTCCGGTTCATTGTCTTTGGGTAGAACATCTTCTCTTCCCATGCTGCTTTCAGCGCTTTCTGTAACATTCCTGCTGCCTTCTGCGTCTATGCCGGTACTTTGAGACGCTTCAACACTTTCTCTCGTAAGGCGTTCAATTTCATCTGCCTCTCTGAGAACCTTGTCTCCTTCTCCGGCTTCCATATCGTTTCTGAATGACTGTTCTATGTCGTTTTTCGCATATTCAATACTGTCGCTCACAATGTTTTCGATATCGTCATAAAGTTTTTCTCCTGAACTAAGATCTTCCTCAAGATCATGTATTCTGACTTCATACGGACTGTCATTTGTAACGCCGCTTTTTTCCATATCGTCAAGATAACTGTTCCCTTCGCTTATGATCTGATCTCTGATGCTGAAATCGTCATTTCCTGTCTTTTCTCTTACAACATCATTAAGGTCCTCTTCAGGCACGAGAGAGGGAACGGTATCTACAGCGTCAGATACCGTTTTTATTGCGGCATCATCTTCAAGCCCGTGAACGATCTCCGCCAGCGAATGGGAAATCTGTGTTACAGTGTCCATAATGTCGCCAACCGTAGTTGTAGTGTCTGCAAAGTATTCTTTCAGCCCATCAAGAAAATCTGCAAGATTCTGAAGCTTTTCCTCAGGATCTCCTTTGACGAACATCTCTATAAGGTCGTCCTTTGATGTTCCCGGCACTTCATAATCTGCCCGGTCCTGATAAAGACGCTGTTCCTCGTACTCATTTGATGCAGCAGGCTCAGTCATCGAAGCTGCAGCATCCAGTTCCGTGTCGTCATCTTTCTTTGTTCTCCCTTCTGCATCTCTTCCGGATTCATACCTGGTATCGTCCAGTTCTATCTCTTCCCCAGGGATACTGTCAAAATCTATATATCCATCCCCGGCCTCCAATCCTTCATCGAGGGAAGAAGTTTCATCTTCTTCGGAAAACTCTGTTCCTTCCATGCTGTAGAAATCGCTTTCCGAATCATCTTCGTAATAATCAGGAAATTCTATGCCTTCAGTGTCGAAGTCATCCTCATCTTCATAGTTATCGTCAAAATCATAATTATCCCAGTCTCTTTCATCTTCGTCATCTTCCAGTTCATATCTGTCATATGGATCATCATCCGTATCGTCATCCGTTTTATCGTACTCTGTTTCGTTTTCTATCGCGTCTTCTTTTGCCCTGTCTTCCTCATCCCTGTCAGCTTTTTCTCTATCATCAGCAGCCTCATCTTCATCACGCAGTTCTATAGGTGACGTCTCCTCACGGATTATGTTTCCTTCTGCATCGAAAGTTTTTGTTACGTTCACATCCTTTTCCCTGTCGTCATAGCTTATGCTTCTTTGGATCAAATTTCCATCATCATCAAACAGCTTTGTATAGACTCCTGACATCCGCATCTCTTTGCCGTCGTTTGTTTCTGTTGTTATATATTTCCCTGTTTCTGTATTTCTGTCCACACGAACAGCTTCAAACTCGCGTAAAGTACTCTTCAGCTCTCCTTTTTCGTTGTACGTGCGGATCACTGCAGCGCTGTCAGATTCCCGGTATTCCAGTCTTCTTTCAATAAGACTTCCACTTTCACTGAACTTTTTTTCTATTGAACCTTCTGCGCGGATTGTTCGGCCGTTTTCCGTTTCCTTTATGACAAATTTTCCGGTCTCAACATTGTCTTTTCTTTCGATGCCGGACTCCCTGTACAGCCTCTCAGACTTTCCGTCGGCACTTATTCTTCTCTCGTATGTTCCTCCGTCAACCTTTCCGCTTATCACTTTCCACTGCCGGAAATCCTTCTTTGTGCGCTCAACCGACAGTTCTCTTTCTTTTCCGCTTCCTGTAATCGTGATTTTGCCGTTTCCGTTGTTGTCGAGATTTCTTTCAATAGTTATCCGGGCGTCCTTTTTATCCGCCCCTGCTGACGGGTTTGTGATCTCGACTTTTGAATCCCCCCTTCGATCAGTACCTGTAACGGTCGTTATGATCTTGTCGCGTCTGCCGTCCGGATATGTCCGATATACAGTTGTCTCAATAGATGCTCTTTTGCCGTCTGTCTCTCTTATCCTTTTGGAAATTTCAGATACAGTTCCGTCTTTCTGCGCAGCGCCTGTGATCCATTTCGGGTTGTCCCAATTCGGCCTTCCCGTCACCTTATCTTCGGTAACTCTGTACCTGATAAATCCTCCGTTGTAGGGTTTTTCAATTCCAAACTTTGAAGTAACGATTCCGGTATTGTTTTTTTCGACATACCTGTTTTCATACCTGGTAGTTCCGTCTCTGAGAGTGATCCCCCGGATGCTCTCTTTAAAGTTTCCGCTCTTTCTGTCGCTGATCGTTTCAGAAAATGAAACAGTTCCGTCTTTGTGTCTAGTTTCCTCTCTGTTTATTACAGCGCCCTTTCCCTCAGCTCTGTAAACAGTTTCATCCCGTCCGTTTTTATTAGATTCTCTGTCTGTTTCACTGAGTGTTACTCCGGGGCGCAGCCGCGACACTCTTTCTGTGTCGTATTCCCGGGGTGCTTCTTTCTCAAAATTTCTCACATATGTCTTGTTTCTTCCATGAAGGTCATTGGCCGCCCAGCGTTCCGCCTTTTCGTCAGCATCCGGCTTTTCTGATGCTTTGCCGCCGTCATTTACCGCAGGAGCAGAAGAGTAGTCATACTTTGGTTTGTAGTCATACCCTACGGCGTAATAGATAAAATCTACAAGCGCTTCGCTGAAAAGTGTTCCGATAATCGACGTTTTTGTCCATGAATCAAAGGCAGAATAAATCTCAAGAGGACGCACCCTGCGGGTTATAACGCTGTCTTTTCCAATCTCCCCGCCAAGAAGCGCCCAGTTGCGGACATCCCTTCCGCGCATGAAATCGTTCCACTTATAGCCGCTGTGATTTCTGAGGATCGGTGAATAGTGAACAGCTGTATCGTTCATTTTTTCTGTACGGTACTTTATGCTGTCCCACAGCTCCCTCAGTTCTCCCAGCGCTGTTTCCTTTTTTTCCGCAAACGCCTCATCGATCCTTATCCCTATCTTTTCCTGCTCAAACTTATCTTTCGCCTCATCATAGTTGGTCTTTTCCCTGTCATAATTGTACTGCGCTGACCTGAACTCAACGACAGTGATATTGCCTTCCCTGTAAAGGCTTTCTTTTTTTTCGTATTCTGCTTTTGCGTTTTTATAGGCGGTTTCAACTTTCAGGAAATCGCCTTTTGCGTTTTTCCATCTCTCTGCGGAATCTGCTTTTATTTTATCAAACCGATCCGCTTTGCTGAGAGATGATACGTCCGTGTTCTCCCATCTGGCAATGGATTTCTCCATGCCATCCTTTTTATATTCACTCTGTGCCAGCTTTACAGAATCGATTTTCAGTTCTGCTTCCCTGACCTTGCTCAGGCGTATCCCGTTCTTTTCGTTTTCGATATTGACGCCGCCTACACGCCTGTTTTCAAGAGAGCGGAGACGGTACGTTACATCATCTCTTGGAGATTCATTTGAAACGCCAGCCTTTGCGTCTTTGATCCTTTCCTCGATGATACTTCTGTATTTTTCCTCCATCGTAACGGTATCCACAGACTTTTCAGTGTCATCTTTATGGTCTTTAAAAATGCTGTCGGAATCATCCATGGAAGCGCCAAAGCACACTTTATTCAGTTTATCAATTGTTTCACGGTCATCTTCTTTATCAAGGTCGGTGTCCACGACCATCTGCAGTATATTGATATTCTCAGCAGAGAACTGATAACCTATGAAGTTACTGTGATCTTCGAACAGTTCGTTATATTTACATTCCTCAGGAATTACACGCATCACGGCTTCAACGAGAAGAGTGTCATCCTCTTCGTGATTATAGTCTACGAGGACGTGCTCGTCAGGGAATATAATATCTACGATGTCCTTGAC
>DFGZ01000322.1 GCA_002371295.1 Oribacterium sp. UBA3737
AAGGGCGTTTCATTTATGGAGAACCAGTTCGGCTGGCATGGAAGTCCTATTAATAAGGAACAGTTCGAGAAAGCATTTGCGGAGCAGGAGGTTTGATGCTATGGGAAAGTCATTAAGAGTTGCATTTGGTGAGACACTCGCAAAGTTAGGTGAGGAAAATGAAAATATAGTGGCACTCGATGCTGACCTTGCCAATGCTACACAGTCAAAGTACTTCAAAGAGAAGTTCCCTGAGAGATTCTTTGATATGGGTATCGCAGAGGGAAACATGGTGGATACAGCAGCAGGTCTTGCACATGCAGGATTCACTCCTTTCGTATCAACCTTCGCTCTTTTCGGAGCAGGACGTGCTTATGAGGAAATCCGTAACTCCGTAGCCTATGAGAACCTCAATGTAAAGTTCGCATTCTCACATTCAGGCCTTTCAGTTGGTGAGGACGGTGGTTCACATCAGTCTGTTGAGGATATCGCTCTTATGAGAGTTATGCCTAACATGAGAGTAATAGTTCCTGCAGATCCTAAGGAGACTGAGAAGGCAGTACGCTGTGCAGCGGAGCTTGACGGTCCTGTATATGTACGTGTAGGAAGACCTGTTGTAGATGATATTCCTGAGCTTGATGACAAGCCTTTTGAGTTCGGCAAGGCTACAGTTATCAAGGATGGTACAGACGCTGCTATCATCGCATGCGGACTTATGGTTCCTGTAGCTCTCGAGGCTGCAAAGACCCTTGAGGCTGAGGGTATCAGCACAGCTGTTATCAATATGCACACCATCAAGCCTATCGATGCTGAGACTATCCTTAAGTACAACAGCAAGGTAAAGGCTATGGTTTCCATGGAAGAGCACAGTGTTATCGGGGGCTTAGGATCAGCAGTAGCAGAGGTACTTGCCGGAAATGCAGGCGCAAAGTTCTCCATCATCGGAATCAACGATCTTTTCGGTCAGTCCGGTAAGCCTGACAACCTTTTTAAGGAGTACGGCCTTACAGCAGAGCATGCAGTTACAGATATCAAGAAGATGCTTGGAAAATAAAGTTTGAAAGAAGGGCTTTAACATGGCAGAGATCTTAAATTATGAGTTCGGCGGCGAGGGTATGCACCGCGTTTATGAAAATGAAAAGTGGACAGTAGGTATTAAGAACTGGAAGCCGGCAAATGATATCACCGGCATAGCCAATGTTGAGAGACACAACACTACAGACGAGATGTTCGTTCTGGTAGAAGGAAAGTGTACACTTGTATTTGGAAATGAGAATGCTTCGGGCGGACTTGATTTCGAAGGTGTTCATATGGAGAAGGGCAAGCTTTATGTGATCCCTAAGTCCTTATGGCACAATACCATTACAGAAAAGGATACCAAGATGTTCCTTATCGAGGATTCCAACTGTTCGAACCAGAACAGTGATGTGAGAGATCTCAGTCCTGAAGAGATTGAAGTTGTAAAAGCACTTGTATAAAAAAGGTCCGGTCCGGGATGATCTTTACCCCGGTTAAGACTGTGATTTGAATAAACAGGATAAGAGTAATCCTCTTATGGATCTTTTTTTGAGGCGGAGTTGCCCCTTTTGGGCGCTCCGCCTTTTGTTATACAAAATATATAAATACTAACAATAAAATTACATATAATATTATATAATTTGGTTGAAATGACATTATAATTGTTCTAAAATAATATACAGAAAAAAGATTGTACGACATTTTTGGGAACATTGTATGACAATTATGCAAGGTGCTGAGTGATTACCGGGACCGGTATTAAGCACCGGTCATGACATTCCCAAAAGAAAAAAGGAGGAAAAATGAAAAAAAGAGTTGTATCATTTGCGCTTGCAGCGACTATGGCAGTAACTTCACTTGCTGCATGTGGCTCTTCTTCAACCGGTGCTACAGCGGCTGCAACAACAGCTGCGGCTGAAAAAAAGGAAGAGACAAAGGCTGAGACAGAGAAGGCGGCTGAACCTGCAGCCACAGAGGCACAGAAGGAAGCCGGCGGAGATCTTGCAGGACTTGAGCCTGTTACATTGACCATATATTCACCGGGTAATGAGAATTCGGTACCTACAAAGACCATTGCAGAGTATGCAAGACTTGTCAATGAGGCTTCAAACGGACAAATCACACTTGAAGTTCACAGCTCAGGCGAGCTTGGAAATGATGCAGAGGCGCTAGCTTCCACAAGACTCGGAACCATTGACCTCATCTTTGCAGGAACTTCAGGATTTACAGAGTTCTATGACAAGGCAAAGATCCTTGATATGCCATTCCTTTTCAAGGATGCTGACCAGGCTTATGAAGTAACGAACGGAGAGCTCGGTGACAAGATCTTCTCAGGATTAGAGGATGTCGGACTGGTTTATCTTGCTGAAGGTGACAACGGTATGAGACAGGTTTCTACCACTGAAGCCGGCGGACCTATTCATTCAGCAGCGGATGTAGAAGGCGTAAAGCTTCGTGTTCCTACCAGCCAGGTTTATCTTGATGTTTGGCAGACACTTGGCGCCAACCCTGTAGCTCTTGCGCTTAACGAGCTGGCAATCGCTCTTTCAAACGGTACTGCAGAGGGTCAGGATAATGCCACATATCATCTTGTAGCCAATGCAACATATGATGATATCAAGTATTTCAGCTTCATAAACTACATGTGGATGGGCTGCACCATGGCAGCTAACAAGGACAGTTTTGATGCTCTTCCTGAGCAGTATCAGACTATCCTCAGAGAAGAGGCAAAGAAAGCTGCTAAGTACTCCTTCGATACAATCAAGGAGGATAATGTAACAGCAAGAAAGACACTTGAAGAGGCAGGCGTACAGTTCGATGATGACCCTGATATCCAGTCTTTCAAGGATAAGCTTGATATCCCTAACTTCTATAAGAAGTATGAGGGTGAGAGCTGGTACGATCAGGAGCTTCTTGATGCACTTCTCGCTGTAAATAAATGATGGGGAACATAAGTTGTCAGATGGTTTATCACATCTTTAGTCTTTACAGATTAAAGATGTGAGATCTTTGACAAGAAACAAAAAAACAGCAGGAGTCATTACAGATATCCTGCTGTTTTTATACAGATAATCCGCCCTGTAGCGGACATTATCGAGGTGGAAAGCAGGAAAGAAATATCATAATGAAGCTTCTGCTTTGCCCGATGAAACACAGAAAGGGAAGAGTTGTGAGACTATATCGTAAGTTATTGGACATTTTAAAACTGATCTCCACAGTGATAATGCTGGTTTGCATACTTGGCATAGTCTGTCTCATGTTATCGGAGCTGATAGTGAGAAATACCATCAATATTTCCTTCAGATTCTCTACTGAGCTGAATGGATTTATGTTCATGTGGATGGCTTTTATGGGACTTATCATACTCGTTGACGAAAGCAGGATGATAAATCTCGACATGATTTATGCCAGAGTTCCTGATAAGGTGAGAGAGATTTTCTGGGTGATCATAAGGGTGGCAACTATTTTTCTGGGTCTTATTATGATCATTTCCTATAAAGACATGTATCCCATCCTGGCAACCAGTAAGTTTTCTACTATGCAGAAGCTTACAAAGGCATGGCATTACCTGCCTTCAGCCATAGCCGGAGCTTATTTTGTCCTTGTATCTGTCTATGAGCTTTTGAATAAGCTTATGGGAAATAAAGAAAATGAGGGAGGTAAAAAGAAATGATTGTATTTTTGATGACATTCCTCGTTCTTCTTCTTATAGGTGCGCCTATAAGCATCGCAATAGGTGCCGGTGCCACAGCGGGCTGTATAGCTCTTGGATATCCGCTCCAGATCGTAGGTCAGAAGATGGTTACGGGAGTTGATTCCTATCTTCTTATAGCGGTTCCGCTTTTTATCTTTGCGGGTAATCTCATGAATGAAGGCAAGATCACAACAAAGATCTTTGACTTTGCAAAGAATCTGGTGGGCTGGATACCCGGCGGACTTGGCCATGCCAATATCGTAGCAAGTATCATCTTTGCCGGAATGTCAGGTTCTGCAGCGGCAGATGCGGGCGGACTAGGTGTTATCGAAATGAAGGCCATGCGCGATAACGGTTATGACGATGAGTTTTCTGCTTCCGTAACATCTGCCTCCTCTGTAATCGGACCTATATTCCCCCCAAGTATTCCTCTTATCATTTACGGCTCTGTTGCATCAGTGTCGGTTGCGAAGCTCTTTATGGGAGGAGTATTGCCGGGACTTCTCATGGGTGCTGCCCTCATGATTCTGGTTTTCTTCTTTGCGGTTAAGAGAGGATATGAGAGAACACCATTCAGCCTTAAAGCTCTTCTGGAAAGCTTCAAGGGGTCCATTCTTTCACTGGTCACACCGTTTATCATTCTTGCCGGATTTACAACAGGATGGATAACCCCTACAGAGGCGTCCTGTATAGCGGTAGTATATTCCCTTGTGATAGCGGCTCTCGTTTACAGATCAATAGGCATCAAGGATTTCATCCGCTGTGCCAAGGACTCGGCAGTGGGCGCTGCAAATACGCTTTTTATTATCGGAACCTCAACTCTTTTCACATATGTAATGGTAAAGGAGGGTATCTCAAGAGATATAGCGAATTTCATTCTGGGAATCAGTTCTAATCCTGCAGTAATTCTTCTTATCATAAACATCATCCTTCTTATTCTGGGAATGTTTATGGAACCGGGTGCCATACTTACACTTATGCTTCCTGTACTTGTTCCTATAGCTCAGGGCATAGGACTTGATTTGGTTCACTTCGGTGTAATCATGGTACTTAACCTTATGATAGGTCAGGTGACTCCGCCATTTGGCGTATGTCTCTTTATAATCAGTGATCTTGCTCATTTAAGACTTGAAACACTTTATAAAGGTATACTGCCTTTCCTTATCCCGCTTCTTGTGACACTTATGATGTGTACATATATTCCGGGACTGGTCACATGGCTTCCTAATGCACTTCTGGGAGCGTGACACGGATTGTTGAAAGCTGTGTCTTATTCATGGATGCAGTGAGTTTTAAAAATTTTGGTGCCGTAATGATGACGGTGGAATGGAGATCTTATGAACAGACTTTCAGCTACACAGAAAACGATAAATGAGTTAAAAGAGTATCTGCTTTCTGATGAAGCAAAGATCGGTGACAAGCTCGCCACCGAAAAGGAGGTGTGCGAGAGACTTAAGGTCGGAAGAGGTACAGTGAGAGAGGCCTTCAGAAATCTTGAGGCTGAGGGATATCTTTCCATAAAGCCGGGGAAAGGCGCTTTCATAGTCAGAAAATCACAGAATGATAATGATGCTCTCGTGAGCTGGTTCACCAAGAATCGTGGAAGGATTCAGGATTATGTGGAGTTTCGAAACATTATCGAGCCCGCTGCTGCGCGTATGGCTGCAGAAAGAGCTCTGGATGAAGACATTCGCACTCTGACGGATATACATGAAACCTTTATAGAGACTTCCATGGTGATGGATGATGAGAAACTTGCGTACCTGGATGAAGAATTTCATACCATGATCATGAAGATGACCGGAAATGAAGTCATGGAAATGATCAATCAGAGCATGAATAAGAAAATAATGAATTTCCGTTTCCAGACATTTAAGATACGTCACAATGTCAGAAACGCAATAGAAGCTCACGGAAAGATACTTCGTGCAATAACCGACAGAGACGCGGATGTGGCGGAGATGTACATGAAGAGACATATCGAGCTTATCGATGAGGACATGGAAAGAATCATCGTAATGTAATGTATGCGCAATATAACCAAAGGGGATATGCGCCATAACAATATGGCAGTGGATTTTTTGGGGAAATCTTTATTTAAAACATGGAACCTGTAATTGTAAAGTGACATAATATGTTTAAATTTTTATAAAGATATAGCATTCTGGTGATATGTCAAG
>DFGZ01000286.1 GCA_002371295.1 Oribacterium sp. UBA3737
CCTTTAGGTGCGTGGTAGTTGACCCTGCTTCTTTATACTACTCTTTTATCCCAGTCCCTATGATACAGTTAATGCCTCTTTCATTGAAATACTCTGCGATCTTTTGCACCCGCTTCTGAAAAGCCGGTCTGCTGAATCTTATATCCTTCATAGGATATTCACGTCCCAGAGACTCGTACTTCTCTACCCCAAGCCTCATAAAGCTGAGAAGCTGAAGAGTTTCCACTCTGTTTCCCATTTCTTCAAGAATGAAATCCGCTGTCTGGGAAATGTTTTCTTCATCATCATTGATATGAGGAATAACCGGAATACGTAATATGATTCTTTTATCAAGCTCTGACAGCTTGTGAAGATTCTCATGTATAAGCTGATTACCTGCCCCGGTATATGTTCTGTGCCTCCAGTTATCCATGAACTTAAGATCGGAAATAAACATATCTGTATATGGCAGTATCTTCTCTACTTCATTCCAGCTGACACAAAATGTAGTCTCCAGACAGGTATGAATGTTCTCTTCCCTGCATCGTCTGAAAAGTTCAGCGACAAAATCCGCCTGAAGAAGCGGCTCACCACCTGAAACCGTGATTCCTCCTCCCGACTCATCGTAGTATCCGGTGTCTCTCTGTACGACCTCCATACATTCGTCCACCGTCATTTCCTCTCCCCACCGTTTTATGGCATCCGATGGACAATTATCTCCACATACCAGACAACCTTTGCATTCATCTCTATCCAGCCACATGGGCCGGTTTCTGAAAAACTGAATGACGTTTTCCTTTGGGCAGACCGCTTTGCAGGCACCACACTGCTTTAATCCTATACACTTATTTTTGTATAGCCCCGGTTCAATGGATGGTTTCTGACTTTCAGGGTTACTGCACCACTTACATCTAAGGGGGCAGCCTTTCAGAAAAATCTCTGTACGCATACCGGGACCGTCATGTATGGTAAATCTCTGTATGTTAATTATAATTCCTTTTGTATCCAAGTTTGTATCCTTCCTGAAGCAGTCGTGTTTCTGAGTCATCATGTGATATTGGGGGCAAAAACGATATCCGGAGCGCCTCGCACTTCGTACTCCCACACTTATATCATATAACATTAACAAAATAGTTTTAACATTACCACCCTTGCCTATTATTTAATAGGGAATGTTCCTTATTTTTTATTTTTTCCGTATTTGTGTATTCACCGGCATTTTGATAGAATTCATTGCAGTATAAGTGCTCAAAAGGAGTGAAGTCATGAGCAAAGTAACAGAGCGTGGAATCCGGAACTTTTTTCTGGAAATGGAAAATCATCAGATATCGGCACAGGAGTTCTTTAACCCCTTTATGCTGGAATCTTTGGAGAAGAACTTCGGACTTTCCAAGGTCATAATCATGTATTTTGATACCAGGGGAAAGTTCCTTTCCTGGACAGATAAATCAGGAGGAGTATCGGCTGAAGAGAATCATCCCTATCGCAGGTTTGCATCGGAAGACACCGTACGTTACAAGGTGTATGAGGACGGGGTGAGTGACCATCTCACGTACTTTGACATTGAACCAAGACTCTATAAAGCGTCTGATATCATCTCTGATTATGAGCATTCTCCCCATGCGGCCTTCCTCGAAAAGTATTTTTCCGCCCATTACAGCCTCACCATGGCCTTCGGTATCAATGCTTACATCCAGCTCATATTCTTAAGGGACAGGGAAGAGGGCGATTTCACAGATAAAGATGTGGAGAACCTCAGGGATATATATTCATATATAGCTACTGCCTACAAGAATTTCAAAAAGTATGAGCAGGTAAAGATCATTTCCCGCATACATGGAGAGATCATTTCATCCGGTGAGAAAGCCTTTCTCATAACAGATGACTTCATGCATATTCTTGACTACAGCACCGAAGCTGTGAAGTGTCTGAAAGAACTGCTGGGGAACTGTATTGGCGACAACATTGACGCCGAAACACCCTGCAGCTGGCTGCCGTTTCTTTTAGGCATAGGGGATGAGGACAGTTCCGAGGTCCACAACAGAACCATCAAGAATTACATCTACACAATCCATGATTACGAACAGACTTACTCTAACGGAATCATTGACCTGTATCACTGGATAACCATACATAAGAAGGACAGCGCGTCCGAAGAACAGAAAACTCCCTCTTTGGATGCAGATGCAGGTCTCACTGAGCTCACAAAAACAGAGCAGAAGGTGGCAAAACTCATGGCAAAGGGCTATACCTATAAGGAAATCGCCGCCTCGATGGTCATAAGCTACCACACTGTAAAAAAACACGTTGAGAATATTTACGAAAAGTGCCATGTGAACAGCAGATATCAGCTGATGCAATTAATAAAGGGACTGTAAAATGACCTTCCATGGAAACATGACGGTCGCTAAACAAACTTATAGGCAAAAAGAACCGGGAGCTGTGAGCCTCCGGTTCTTTCTGTCTTAATATCAATATGTGTTAAACGATATCTTTGGTTTTTCCCGTTCTGACTCTGTGCTCCGGATGAATCAGTACTCACTTTTGGTCAGATCCGGGATTTTTAATTCAGATCACTGTTTAGGACATGTAAATGTATAGTACTCGCCGTCCTTTACATAATCAACCTTTATGCCATCATCCTCAATTTTCCATGTGATCTTAATATCTTCACTGTCTACGGAACCATAATCTCCCAGATTTTCCCACCTGATGCCATTAAAGCTCTTTCCTTCAACAGTAACATCCAGTGTATGGTCACCGTGGACCACCATCTTTAATGCATCCGGTGCCATTTCAGAAGCTTCCACCGGATCACCGAGTATATCCGTAACGTCTGCAGACTGCCAGGTTCCAATCAGGAACTTGTCAGTCTCAGGAAGGTACAGTTCCGGATTTGCCGCATCAGTCCCCTCTTTTGCGAAGGTTATTTTCATTCCTGTCCCGAGCATATCTTCAAATACGACATAATCCTGTCCCCGGGTGGCAACCATGTCTTCACCGTCGGCAGTGACTGTCACAGTACTTTCGTCATTACTCCACTTGATACTTCCGCTGTCTCCCTTAAGGGTCATAGTGCCTTTTCCACCCTTTTCAAGTTCCATGGAAAAACCATCCAGATCATCACCCACAAGTGCCATGCCCATCACCTCTCCTGTAACAGCGATGTATTTACCCAATAGACTTTCATCCACCTTCGTGTTACCTCCGCAGGCACAGAGAACCATACATACCAATGTAAATAACGCCATTATTCTCTTCTTCATTTTTGCCTCCCTTTCCCACAAATTAGCGTCGTTTTTCTTAAAGCTTCAGAGTGCTCTCGCAATTATTCCGGATTCAGAGCAACGACGATACCGATGAAGTAACCTGCCGTAACACACAGGGCATCAATTACAGTTAACGGAACGGTTTCAGCATGGAAATCGTATATACAAATGATAACGAATATCGGAAGAATTAATAAAAGCTTTTTCCATTCAACCTTTATCACTCGTATCAGTTCATCCAAATCTTCACGTTTCTCTATGTAATCTGTAAGCTGAATCACTATCATGCAGAAAAAAGCAACCACGTATGGTGTAAATACTTCTTTTCCGGGATGACCGTTAAGTACCAGTAAATATCCATCCACCAGACTAAGGATAAAGGCAGCAATATATAACCATATTCTTTCACTTTTCGATATAATGGATTTTTTTCCGGTCTTACAGAACAGATTTTCCAGCCAGGCAAATAGCTTGATGATCACAAGGCACAGGATATTCATGCCGGCAGCTATAAGCATGGCCGACTTTCCTGCCGGAGAAAAGGCCATGTCTTTACTTCCGTTCAGGGCATCGGCGATCGCACCGGACTGCTGGTAGAAACCGAAGAACAGAATGAACGCCATATAAATATAAAACAACAGTTTAAAATCCATACATTCTTTCTTCTTTTGCCAATACGTCAGGCAAAAACTCAATCCCATTGAACAGGTAAAAACTATCAGATACATATTCCTTTCCTCCTTTTTGATTCTTAATTGTAAATTTACGGGGCCCACCCCGGAATCATCACGAAACAAACTGATATGCCGTAAATACAGCATAGATGCACAGGAGCATGATTCCCTGCCATCTGTAAAGCCTCTCCTTAAGCATGGCAGGAATACACATGATAGCCATAACAAGAAGCATTAACGGAATATCTATGACCAGAGAAGAATTCATTCCGGCTATGGTCTTCTCCGCCGGAACCGCAAATGGTGAAATAGTGATAGCTGTGCCGCATACCAGAACTATATTGAAGAGGTTCGCCCCTATAACATTTCCGAGACTCAGTGCGCCATGCCCCTTTGCAAGGGAGGTAATGGCCGTGACAAGCTCAGGAAGTGAGGTTCCGAGAGCCACCATCGTAAGTCCTATTACACTGTCCGGAACTCCGAGGGCCTGTGCGATTATGGTTCCGTTTTCAACAAGGAGATTGGCTCCGACAGCGATAACTGCTGCCCCCACAGCCAAAAGACCTGTCTCCATCCACAGCGCCTTCTGTTTTGATCCGTCTTCTCCTTCAGCTCCACTCTCTCCTGCTGCTTCAGGATTCTTTTTCATTTGAAGTACACTTAACACCATATAGGTCGCGAAGGTCATGAGGAATACTATACCGTGCCACCTCTCAAACCTTCCGTGAGTCCAGGCTATAAGTGCGTATACTATTGCCGCTGCAGTAAAGAACGAAAACGGAAGAACGAGGCTTTTCCTGTTAGCCTTACCCGGCTTCACAGCAATGGTGATTGCAGCAATAAGTGATGTATTGCAAATGATGGATCCGATGGCATTGCCATAGGAAATGCCTGCATTGCCCTGCACAGCCGCCTGAGACGACACCATAACTTCCGGAAGGGTCGTTCCTATCGACACAACCGTCGCTCCGATAAGAAGCTCCGGAAGCCTGAATCTGTGGGCTATTCCTACCGCACCGTCCACAAACCAGTTTCCGCCCTTGATAAGTAATACAAAACCCAATAAAAATAATAAAACCGATACCGCCATATAGTTCTATGCCCTTTTTAATGTCTTATACCATGATATAAGTGTCATAAGTATTTGCCACTCACCAATTAGCACTAACGCACACATTCGTGTACAATGTGCTGCATCATTCTATTCATCGGGAATTACTGCCCGTTATCTCAGAAACTCGTTTTCACAAAATAATGTCGGCTAAAAATCATCTATTATTATGATATAAGTGTCATAAGTCTTCCTCCACTTGTGCTTGCACAAAAGTGGAGGATAGACTTCATGACACGCCCCACATGGAGCACGAAAGGACGATTTATCGGCCTGAGAGTGCGGAATGTGGGAGGAACGCGAGCTTTGTGGCAGGTCCAAAGGACCTGGCATGTAGCGTCAGCCCTTCGCGAAGCGAACTAAATGGGCTGACGTTCCC
>DFGZ01000288.1 GCA_002371295.1 Oribacterium sp. UBA3737
TGGCACAAGTCAATCCGCCTATATGTAAACTAAACTTAAGACTACGTAGGTATTTATACTGAAAGTGTTATGAAATGATATAACTGTCATAAGTCTTCCTCCACTTGTGCTTGCACAAAAGTGGAGGATAGACTTCATGACACGCCCCACATGGAGCACGAAAGGACGATTTATCGGCCTGAGAGTGCGGAATGTGGGAGGAACGCGAGAGCGCATAGCGCGAAGCGGTCCGATATCGACTTTTGACACTCACATCATATGATACTCATGAAGAAAATCCCCGGCTTTTACGGCAGTGTGAGATTTCCTTCATGAAACACAACACTTTTTACAGAAAGGTATCTTTTGAAAATATATGTAATAGGCGGCGGAGCCGCAGGAATGCTGGCTGCGATATCCGCAAAGGAAACAAACCCTGATGCAGAAGTGCATCTTCTTGAAAAAAACGACAAGCTGGGAAAGAAAATCTTCATAACCGGAAAGGGCCGTGGAAACATGACCAATTCCCAGAGCATAGAAGAGTTCTTTAAAAACTATGTGACCAATCCCAGATTTCTTTATTCAGCCCTTTATGACTTCACCAATCAGGACATCATTGACCTCCTGGAGAAGAACGGATGCCGCACCAAAACCGAACGCGGCGACAGAGTATTCCCGGTATCCGACCATGCTTACAGCATAACAGATGCACTTAAGCATTATCTGAAGAAGCTGGGGGTGGAAATCCACTATAAAACCGAGGTCAAAAAGCTCGTAATACAGAGCGGAAGTGTACGAGGAGTGGAGACTTCCCACGGCAGATATCCCGCTGACCGCATCATCGTTGCCACCGGCGGTCTCGCCTACCCATCAACAGGCTCCACCGGAGACGGCTACAGATTCGCAAAAGAGGCCGGAATGACCGTTACCGAAACCTATCCTTCCCTTGTCTGTCTCAATGTTCATGAGCCTGACATCTTTAAACTGAAGGGACTCAGTCTCAGGAATATAAGCATCAATGTCACCGATGAAAACGGTAAGAGCTACTACAGGGATTTCGGCGATCTTGACTTTATAGAGGAGGGGCTGAGAGGTCCTGTGATCATTTCAGCTTCCGCCATCATCACGAAATATCTCAATACAGCTGACCAGAGTAAAAGAAAGATCCTCACTGTACATATAGACCTGAAGCCTGCCCTTAATGATTCCCAGCTTGATGAAAGAATACTCAGAGATTTCCATGAGTTCAGGAATAAGGAGCTGAGAAACGCCTTTTCAAACCTTCTCCCATCACAGCTTATCTCTGTTTTTACGGAGAGGCTTGAAGCAAGAGGGGTAGACATTAACAAAAAGGTCACAGAGGTGGATAAGAACTCCAGAAAGCAGATCCTTAATCTCATCAGGAACTTTGATTTCACCTTAAGCGGCACAGGGAGCTTTAAGGAAGCTATCGTAACCCAGGGAGGAGTTTCCGTAAAGGACATAAGTCCCAAGACCATGGAATCAAAGAAGATTTCCGGTCTCTATTTTGCCGGAGAGGTGCTGGATGTGGACGGCTTCACCGGAGGCTTCAACATGCAGATGGCATTTTCGACAGGTCATCTTGCGGGATACTCTGCAGCACTTTAGTCTTAAATCCCGTCACAGTGGATTTTAAGGAAAAGTTGTGATAAGACTTATAAAGTTTATTATATAGGAAAGAGGTTAATATATTATGCCATACAGTATAGCTATCGACGGCCCTGCAGGTGCCGGAAAATCAACCATTGCAAAAGCAGTTTCCAGGGAACTCGGCTACGTGTATATAGACACAGGAGCCATGTACCGCGCTGTAGGTCTTTACTGTCTTTTGAATGGCATTTCCATAACTGATGAAAAAGCCGTTGTTGACAGTATAAAGGATATAGATATTTCCATCGCCTACGACGATGAAGGCGTACAGGAGGTTTACCTTAACGGAGAGAATGTGAGCACAAAGATCCGCACACAGGAAGTTGGTGATGCTGCTTCCACCGTATCACAGTACCAGCCGGTCCGTGACAAGCTCGTAAGTCTTCAGCAGAAGCTGGCTTCCACCACTTCAGTCGTTATGGACGGCAGAGACATTGGCTCCAAGGTCCTTCCAAACGCAGATACAAAGATCTATCTCACCGCTTCAGTCAAGGAACGTGCCAGAAGACGTGCCAACGAACTTAAGGAAAAGGGTATGGACTGCGATATAAATGAGGTGGAAAAAGAGATAGAAGAGCGTGACTACAGAGATATGCACCGAGAGAACTCACCTCTTATACAGGTTCCGGACGCAGTACTTGTTGACAGCTCCGACTTGACTATCGACGAGACCATCGACGCCATTCTCGACATCGCCATGCATCGTTAATGTCAAGTATAAGCAGATAAAAAAGGAATCAAAAGATAAATGAATGTAATATTAGCAAAGACCGCCGGATTCTGCTTCGGTGTGCAGAGGGCAGTGGACAGGGTCTATGAGATAATAGACAGGGAAAACCAGAAGCCCGAAAAAGATCGCAAACAGATATATACCTACGGTCCCATCGTACATAACGAAAATGTAATTGAAAAGGTAGCCTCCTTCGGAGTAAAGATACTCAATGATGAATCCGATCTCAGGACCCTTGATTCAGGCATCGTTATCATAAGAGCCCACGGGGTGCCGAAATCGGTTTACGATATTCTCAGGGAACATAATATAGAAACCATCGATGCCTCCTGTCCCTTTGTCCAGAAGATACAGAAGCTCGCAAAAAAACATACATCGGAAAAAGAAAAAGTTTTTATTGTCGGAAATCCCACTCATCCCGAGATAATAGGTATCATGGGATGGGCCGAAGGAAACATTTCCGCCATACCGGATATAGAAACTGCAGAGAAGCTTCCTGATGGAAACGGCGAGAAAATAGTCGTTCTCGCACAAACAACATTCAATGCAGACAAATTTAAACAAATCATTGAAATTTTGAAAAAAAAGTTTTATGATGTTAATGCTATTAATACGATTTGTAACGCGACTTTCGAGAGACAGACAGAAGCCAAGGAGCTTGCAAGACGCTCTGATGCCATGATTGTCATTGGAGGAAGCAGTTCATCCAACACAAAAAAGTTATATGAGATTTGCAAAGACCAGTGTCCAGTTACCCAGTTGATACAGACGGTTCACGATCTTAACTTTAGTTACGATGGCGCGATTCAAAACGTAGGTATTACGGCTGGGGCAAGCACCCCGAAAGAAATTATTGAGGAGGTTCAAAATTATGTCAGAAATGAGTTTTGAACAGATGCTCGACGCATCATTAAAATCTATTCATGCAGGGGAGATTGTTACTGGTAAGGTTATTAGTGTTAAGCCAGATGAGATTGCACTCAACATCGGGTACAAGTCAGACGGTATTATGACAAGAAGCGATTACAGCGCAGACAATACATTAGACCTCACCACAGTAGTCAATGTCGGCGACGAAATTGAATGCAAGGTTAAGAAGGTCAACGATGGCGAGGGCCAGGTTGCACTTTCTCACAGAGAGGCTATTGCATCCAAGGCATCTGAGGAGCTTAAGGAAGCTTTCGAGAACCAGACTGTTCTTACAGGAAAGGTTGTTCAGGTTGTTAAGGGTGGTCTCAATGTTGAGGTTAACGGCGCAAGAGTATTTATTCCTGCATCACTTGTTTCAGATACATTTGAGAGAGATCTTACCAAGTACCAGGGACAGGATGTCCAGTTTGTTATCACAGAGTTCAATCCGATGAAGCGCAGAGTCATCGGTGACAGAAAGCAGCTCATGACTGCTACAAAGAAGGAGCAGCACGACAAGCTCTTCTCAGAGCTTAATGTTGGCGATATCCGTACAGGTGTTGTTAAGAACCTTACAGATTTCGGTGCATTCATCGATCTTGGTGGTGCTGACGGTCTTCTTCACATCTCAGAGATGTCTTGGGGAAGAATCGAGAATCCTAAGAAGATCTTCAAGGCTGGTCAGGAAGTTACCGCTATGGTTAAGGAGATCAACGGTGAGAGAATCGCTCTTACACGTAAGTTCCCTGATGAGAATCCTTGGAAGGACGCAGAGGTTAAGTTCGCTGTAGGTACAACTGTAAACGGTACAGTTGCACGTATGACTGACTTCGGTGCATTCGTAGAGCTCGAGAAGGGTATCGATGCACTTCTTCATGTTTCTCAGATCTCTAAGGAGCATGTAAACAAGCCATCTGATGTTCTTACAGTAGGTCAGGATATCGAGGCAAAGATCGTTGATCTTGATATCGAGAACCACAAGATCTCACTCAGCATGAAGGCACTTCTTCCGGATGCTGACGAGAACGCTGATGTTGCAGACGTTGACATCGACGCAGTTGCAGAGACAGACGCAGAGTAATTTATCTGTTTATAAAGAGTCGGACATTGAGCCCGACTCTTTTTTTGTTGAAAGGAGAAGCACTATGGGAATGGAAATAGAGAGAAAATTTCTGGTCAGCGAGATGCCAAAGGACCTTTCCCTTTACAAGGCAAGAGAAATCGAACAGGCCTACCTGAATTTCACCCCCACCATACGCATACGACATGATAAAAGTTCTGATTTCGAAAAGTACGAGCTGACCTACAAGGGCCGTGGAGATTTTGCCCATGAAGAATACAATCTTCCTCTGGACAAGGCCTCCTACGACAATCTCCTGAAAAAGCATGATGGTTCGGTAATAAAGAAAACCAGATATATGATCCCTCTCAGTAAGTTCACTGCAGAGCTGGACATCTTCGAAGGAGATCTTAAGGGATTGAGCCTTGTGGAAGTGGAATTCAATACCATAGAAGAGGAGCAGGCTTTTGTCCCTCCATCATGGTTCGGCAAAGATGTAACTGCAGGCGGAGAATACAGTAATGCAAGACTTGCAAGAGGCATCCTGCCATCATCGATGATACAGGACTGAACCATATGATTTCACGTCCCGAGACAGAAGCAAAAGCAAAAATCCTTGCTATAAAAGGTTCAACGTGTTATACTCTGTCCTCGGACGTGTTTACTTACGGGAGAAGTATGCGCATTTCCCCTGTGGGTTACATATAAAATTATTAAGAAACGATAAGTTTTGGAGGTACTCTTAATGAGCGTTAAAGTTGAAAATCTTGAGAACAATATGGCCAAGCTGACCGTAGAGGTAGAGAATGCTGAATTCTTAAAGGCCATTGACACTGCATATAACAAGAACAAGGGCCGTTTTAATCTTCAGGGCTTCCGTAAGGGCCATGCACCAAAGGCAATGATCGAGAAGATGTATGGACCACAGGTATTCTTCGAGGATGCACTTAACGAGATCCTTGATAAGACATATCCTGCAGCTGCAAAGGAGTCAGGTCTTGAGATCGTATCACGTCCTGAGATCGGTGTTGACCAGATCGGAACTGACAAGAACCTTATCTACACAGCTACAGTTGCTGTAAAGCCTGAAGTTACTCTTGGCGAGTACAAGGGTGTAACAGTTGAGAAGGCTGACACAACAGTTTCTGCAAAGGAAGTAAACGAGAAGCTTAAGCAGGAGCTTGAAAAGAATGCCCGCGTTATCGACGTTGACCGCGCAATCAAGAAGAACGATATCGCAACTATCGACTTCGTTGGTTCTGTAGACGGCAAGGAGTTCGAAGGCGGAAAGGGCGAGGATTATCCTCTTACAATCGGTTCAGGCACATTCATCCCTGGTTTTGAGGATCAGCTCATCGGACACAAGGCTGGTGAGACTGTTGATGTTAATGTCACATTCCCTGAGGAGTATGGCGCAAAGGATCTTGCAGGCAAGGCAGCTCTTTTCAAGACAACAATCAAGGCTGTTAAGGAGAAGCAGGTTCCTGCCGCTGATGATGAGTTCGCTTCTGAGGTTTCAGAGTTCGATACTCTTGATGAGTACAAGAAGGATCTCAAGAAGACCCTCAAGGAGCTCAAGGAGAAATCAGCTACAACTGCAAATGAGAACAGCGTAATCGCTAAGGTTGTAGATAACGCTACAGTTGAGATTCCAAAGCCTATGATCGAGGCTCAGCTTGATAACATGGTTTATGATTATCAGATGAGACTTCAGCAGCAGGGCATCCCTATGGATCAGTACTTAAAGATCACAGGACAGACTGTTGAGCAGGTAAGAGAGCAGATGAAGCCAAATGCCGAGAGAAACAT
>DFGZ01000216.1 GCA_002371295.1 Oribacterium sp. UBA3737
CATGTCAAAGGTCTTTTCAAGGCTGTCTTCATTTTCCATCTTTTCTATAAGCTCATCCAGTTCAGCAAATACCTCATTCAAGGGTTTTCTGCTCTCCTCGGATGTCTCTGTCTCTGGCTCATTGCTTTTGGTTCTTGCGGCCATATCAACCTCCAAAATTTATTTCTTCAATACGGCTTGTTAATGTTCCGTCCCTTAGTGTTGTGTTGATCACATCACCTTTTTTCAGCTTCTTCACACTGTCAACTCTGTGTCCTTCATCATCACGGATAAAGCCATAACCTCCGGAAAGCTTACGCAAGGGACTGACAGCCTCAAGCCGTTCCGTCTTTATCATGAGCTCCTGATGAGCTTTATTAAGACTCTGCTTCATGACATTGGGCATACCGTCATAATCTCTCAGATGATTCCTGGCTTTGTAGAGACTATCGCTCATAAGTGTTTTTAATTCATCATAATCTCTGAGTTTATCTCTGAAGGATACAAGTTTACTTTGCATAAGCTGCTTAAGTCCGTTTTTACAAAGTATTTCCTTTTTGTGGTATTCAGTGAGAATGAATTTGGGATTAAGCTGATTTACCTTGAGCTTGTACATGGATAACTTCTGCCTTGTATCCTGAATATGCTGGTTAAGAACAGATTCAAGAGACACCCTGTACCCTGAAATATCTTCTTCGAATTTCGAATAATCAAAAACCGCAAGCTCTGCACCCGCACTGGGTGTCGGTGCTCTCAGATCGGCCACGAAATCCGCTATGGTGGTATCGGTCTCATGGCCTACCGCACTGATGATGGGAGTATCGGCATCAAATATGGCCTGAGCCACAGCCTGTTCGTTGAAAGCCCACAGATCCTCTATGGAGCCTCCTCCACGGCCTACTATAATCACATCCATCCCCATGAGATCCAGGGTCTTGATTCCTCGGATTATAGAATCACAAGCCCCATCACCCTGGACCTGAGCCGGGTAAAGGGTCAGGTCTACATAAGGATTTCTCCTCTTCGCGATCTGGACGATATCTCTGACTGCCGCGCCTGTTTTAGCCGTAACTATTCCGATTCTTTGTGCATACCTGGGAATCGGCTTTTTATACATAGGGTCAAACATACCCATTTCGGCCAGTTCCTTCTTGAGCTGTTCAAATCTTATGTATAGATCTCCGACTCCGTCTGATGTAAAACTCTTTGCGTAGATCTGATAGGTCCCGCCTCTTTCATAGACACCTACGCTTCCGGTACAGAGAACACTCATACCGTTCTCTAACTTAAACTGAAGCCCCGCACGATCTCTGGCGAACATAACGCCTGAAATCTGCGAAGCTGTATCTTTTAATGTAAAGTAAATATGACCTGAAGTATGATACTTCAGGTTCGATATTTCCCCTTTTATTGTAATGCCGGATAAAGCAAAGTCCGTAGCAAACATGTTGCCGATGTAGCTGTTGACCTGCGATACCGTATATGCCTTGTTAAGCTGACCCATCGTTTATTTATTGTTCTTATTGATAAGAATATGAACGCTCTTGCCTTCGGCTGACTTCTTTTCCGTAAGCTCACCCGGCTGCTTACGTGGTGCCTTCTCAACTCTCTTGGACTCGCGTGTGCTGTCAACAAGTCTCGCAAGGACTCCGTTTACAAAAGAACCTGATTCATTGCCCCCATACTTCTTGGCAAGCTCGATTGCTTCGTTGATGGCAACCTTCTCAGGAACAGCTTCATCGAAATTTATCTCATAAAGCGCAAGACGGATAGCAGTAAGATCTGTCTTCGTCATACGATCGGTTTTCCATCCATCAGCGCTTGAATTAATCTTTTCATCAAGTTCAGGAAGCTTATCAACTATCTTCTGAACTGAGGATTCAAGATCCTTCTGCTCCTCCTCAGTCAGATTCTCAATCCTAATAAGACTGTCACCATCCTCATAATCGGGTGAATCAAAATAACGCTCCATCTGTGAAGGAATCTCGTCTCCAGGATAAAACTGTGTGGAGAAAAGAAGTTTAAATTTATGATCTCTTTCTTCTCGCTTATTCATACTTTTCCTATCTGATAATGTTTTAAATGTACTATGGTTCTTAAATTTCATGGTCCCTTGTGATTCGGGAATGCATAATGAATATCATCATGAACCATGAATAAATGTTTAAAGGATCATCAATCCTCTGGTGTAACAACTCCCGAAATCTTGATGTTTACATCAAGCACGTTGAGGCCTGTCATAGATTCAATAGCCTGTGCAACCTTGTCCTGAACATTCTTCGATACTTCAGGAATGGAATATCCATACTTTACGTTGAGACTGAGATCGACCGATACATGACCTTCCTCAATACTGATGGAAACGCCCTTGCCAAGATCCCTGATTCCCATTCTGGAAATGATCTCACCTGACCAGCCTCCGTTCATGGAATCAACGCCTTCGGTCTCTGTTGCAGCAATACCGGCAATGACAGCTACAACCTCATCAGCGATAACAACCTGACCGTTGTCGTCTTTCTCATATACAACATGTGTAGTTCTCTCTAGCTTCTGTTCCATATAGAACCTCCAATATAAGTTGTGCAAATGCACATTTTACATATATATATCTGATTTGTACAGATTTATTTGGATTTTTATACTTTTGTCATGAAGTCCATCTACCGCTTATGTTCGTACACAAAGGATAGATGGACCTATGACACTGATGCAATCATATCATATTTCTCTATTTTATGCATTTAAAAATCTTTTTTGTATATTTTTATGCCATATGAGTTTATTATAGATATAAAGAAATATGTCCCGAGCGTGCACTCAGGATTCGTGATGAGCAAGATTTTGACAGCATAGGGGAGGTTTAAAGTATGCAATTCAAAGGCATTAAACAAATCGAAAAAGGCAAATATATCAACAGGTATGATATCCTTTATGAATCCAGGGATCATAAAGAGAAGACCTATGAGATCGTAAGCCGTGATCCGAATATCACATCCCTGGAAGAACTGTCCGACTGGGGCAGTAAAACAGTTTGTATAATCGGTCTCTCCAGAAACCACAATCGTATTCTTCTCAATAAAGAGTATCAGATGGCTGTTGGTGACTGGGTTTACAATTTCCCTTCAGGTCTTATAGATGAAGGTGAGACTCCTACCGAAGCGGCCAAAAGAGAACTTATGGAGGAAACCGGTCTTCACTTTGTAAAGCGTATAGTTCGTTTGAAGAGCAGCTTCAATTCTGTCGGTCTTTCCAATGAATCCACCTCATGTGTAATCGCCATCGTCGACGGTGAGATTCAGGATAGTAATTCAAGCTTTGAAGAGATCGAGGCTGTATGGCTCAGTAAGAACGATGTAAAGGAACTTCTTAAAACAGCCAAAATGTCAGCAAGAGCACAGCTCTTCTGTTTCCTCTGGGTTTACGGTGATCTCTCACTCGACAGATTCTATGAGGAGCAGGAAGACTTCGGAAAAGGAAACTTAAGATAGTTGAAAAGATTTTTAACGACTTCCGGAAAGATGGTGATCTGTCCGGAAGTCGTTTTTTATTTGTGATAAAGTATCAACAGATGTATTGCAAGTACGATAAGATTTTAAAGCTTCGTACACCTATTCCAGGAAAATCACACAGAGCCGAAACTGTCATAATACATACAGTTATGGTCACATCCGCCCATGAGAAGTTTTCTGCAGGATTTCATGCAATAGGTGGCCTCTTCCCTACTCCGGTTCCTTCCGATACGTTTTCTTATGTAGCCTATGTTTTCAAAATTGGCTTCCTTACCGGGAATAAGAGCTGCGCAGGCATTTATCCAGATGACGTTACAGTCATCATGGGCACAGAGATCCAATGAAAGCTTAAAATCATAAGAACCTGTAGAATATGCGGGAGCGATGATCAAGGTCAGCATGAATCCGCGCATTATACGTTCCATATATTCATTGGTCAGGAAATCCTTGCATATCATAACAGCAAAACGTCCTATTCCGGGATAATGGAATATGGTTATTTTATTGTTTTTCTTCAGATACTCTCTGTGATTTCCCTGCTTTGTCTTCAGAAAAAACGGATTCTGCTTACACTGTCTGGTCAATACATTTCCGTACCTGTCAAGAACCGGAGCATAGTTCAGGCCATCTTCACTGCAGGAAGGAAGTACGATTAGCGACGGTATCAGTTTTCTCTGTTCTTTATCAAGGGCACAAAGCTTCTCTCTGATAAATGTCTCCATTAACGGATTCCCCAGCATTTCAGGAAAAACCATCAGTTCACTGCCATTCTCCCCGGCTTCTTTGATTTTTTGCCATACGAGTTCATTGTCGCGTTTTATGCGGGAATCGTTGTACTTTATATCAAAGGTCTGATAATTATCGGTGTTATGATACTTGATATCAAAATTTGATTTGGCATTTAGAGGACTTGCAGCGACATTAAGCTGTTTGGTCTTGTCAAATCGGGGAAATAAACCCTTTTTTAAAAAAATATGCTCCGCCTCTATATTCGGCATATCCTCAACAACAAGAAGATATTTCAGATAGCTGTCTATACGCTCATAAGAAAAGGAATGTCTGTTCTTTCTGGACCACACACATCTCAACTTCGGAAATACCGAGATACCTGTTTCTTTTCTGTTTGTATTGATTTCATATGAAATACTGTTTCCTTCAAGTATTTCCCTTTCATCATACAAAAGAACAGCTACAGCCTCGTCAAGAGCCTGCATAAATCTTATGATACTTTTCCTGTCCATTTCCCTGAACAGAGCTTCCTTAAAAGCATACAGTCTGTCTATACAATCATGATCAAGATCCGGCTCAAAAATCGGAAAATACATACCTTTTTCACTTAAAACCAGATCGGTATTATCCTGAATGTACCTGTCTATACGACTTAATTCTGTCTCGGAAATGCTCTTATAAAGAATCAGATAATCTTTGCCGACAGACCTGACTAAAAAAGAACATAACTCCGCTATAAGATTATATATAAGTATTCTATCCGGAACTGACGCCGTCATACCGGTCAATTCCTCCTCTCTCTGGGTTTACACAGGATATAAGCCTATGCCACTTGGCTTTAATGTTTCCGGCCTTCCTGTCACATAATCATCTATATTTAATCCATCCATTTATGCATATTCTACTGTTTCAGGATGTTTTTTTCAAACAGTTATATAATCCTTTAGTTTTTCATAGGTCTTATCCCCTATCCGCTTTACATTCTTAATCTCATTTATATCCGCAAATCCGCCATACTTTTCCCTGTATTCAATTATATTCTTTGCAGTAGCCGGACCGACTCCCGGAATGGATTCCAATTCCTTTAGATCTGCTTTATTGATATTTACCAACGAGGATTTCCCGGTTTCTGAGCGGGGAAAAAGTTTCCCATGTCTGCTGTCTGATTCGGAAATATTTGTCTTAACATATGATTCTTCATTATCTGATGATTCTTCTTTATTCTGTATAGTTTCTGTACTGCTGTCTGTTTCGGAAAGGTAATCTGGATCATCGTTCCCTGACACACTTGCCTTATCGGATTTTGCTTTATCATGAGACTTTGTAATGTCATTTGCATTTGCATCCTCATGTGTCTTTGTTACATCATTCACCTTTGTATCTTCCGGAGACTCAGAATAAAGCTTATAAGAAGCTTTATTCTCTGCTCTTCCCATAGTCACGTACCAGATACCACTTAGCAGCATAAGAACAATCATCAGGATCTGTTTTATTTTAGAGATTCTTTCTCTGAGCTTATTATTTTCTTTTTTTGTCATAGCGTATTTACCACCTATTATTTTATGATATAAGTGTCATAAGTCTTCCTCCACTTGTGCTTGCACAAAAGTGGAGGATAGACTTCATGACACGCCCCACATGGAGCACGAAAGGACGATTTATCGGCCTGAGAGTGCGGAATGTGGGAGGAACGCGAGAGCGCATAGCGCGAAGCGGTCCGATATCGACTTTTGACACTCACATCATTGTATTGACAGCAATTAACTCCGGCGTATAATTTATATGGATAAACGCTAGGGGCGCATTTGCTGAGATGATCTTTTGATCAACCCTTTTTACCTGATCAGGTTAGTACCTGCGTAGGGAAGCAATATAAGAAAGTATCACATTGGTTTTTCCTGTGTGGTTCCAGCATGCCCCTCCACAGATAACGTCTCTGTGACGTTTCAAATCAAGGAGGATTTTTTTATGTCAAAAAACATCAAAACACTTGTCTACTGTTCTGCCTGTACGGCACTTTTCACCATCACTTCCATGATGACTCTATTCAGTTTTCCAACCGGTGGCTCAGTAACTCTTTTTTCAATGCTCTTTGCCACACTTCCCGGATATTTCTTTGGTCCTGTTGCGGGAATAACCAGCGGAATTGCCTGCGGGGCACTGAACTTCATACTTAAACCCTATATGCTCACGCCGGTACAGGTCATCCTCGACTATATCCTTGCCTTCGGAGCCTTTGGGTTATCCGGTTTCTTCTCAAAAAACAAGAACGGACTAATTCTTGGCTACATCGTTGCCTGCATCGCAAGATGGTTCTTCTCATTCCTGTCAGGCTGGATCTTTTTCGGAGAATATGCATGGTCAGGCTGGAATCCGGCACTATACTCTGCGGTATACAACATTATTTACATCGGTGCTGAAGCGCTGATCACTCTTGCCGTTCTTCAGGTACCTGCATTGGCTGATACCTTCAGCAGAGTCAGGGGCAATGCTGCCGCTGAAAGCATCCACTGATTAAAAGCAGCATTTGCCTAAGGTGTTACTTTGCCTGTGAGCTTTTAAATACAAAAAACTTCAATATCGAATTAATATACTGATCGGAAATATGACTGGGAATGCAGTCATATAAGAAATATAATTTCTGCCTAAGAGATTAATGCATCTTTAAACTCATTACAAGATTACTGCATTATAATTCAGAAAATTTTTAGAATAAAAAAGGGCTGTTGCATTAGATGATTAATTCATCTAGGCAACGGCCCTTATTTCAACAAAATATAAATCTAAATCTCAGGATTTTGCCTGAATTGAAAGCTCATGGCTCTCCGCTGCGCTTTCCTGCCATAGTTCGTTTTATTACCTTAAATACTATACATTTTCATACTGCTGTTTTATTCAGTGTTCAGTCTTCCGTCTCCCGGGGCAGCTTCCTCATATACATAACAAAAAACAGGAGTGAAACAAAAAACGAAAGTCCATATGCCACCGGCTGCGCTTCCTGAATTCCCGCAACACCTCTTGTATGTGCAAGAATGTATAAAACCGGCATAAAGATAAAACCGCTTCGAAGTGATGAAAGAAGTGCTGCACCGCCCTTCTTTCCGGTACACTGATAAGTCATCTCCGTCACTACGGAAATCGGCAGTGTGGGAAGCAGCAGCATCTGAAGGACCAGTGCCCTGTGGGCAACCTTCACAACAGCAGGATCATCACGGAATATACGGATGATTTCATCCGGGAACTGTAGTGTAGCTGCGATGGCAGCCAGAATAAAAATCATGCCAAGGACTGCAGTGAACCAGATTGCTTTTCTTACCCTATCAAATTTTCTGGCCCCATAGTTAAAGGAACATACCGGCTGAAAGCCCTGTCCAACACCAAGAGCTATGGAAAACACGAAAAATACGATACGGTTTACGATACTCATGGCAGCTACCACTTCATCACCGTAACCTGAGGAAAGAACATTAAGAAGAATGGTTGTGAAGCTGTTTAGGATCTGGCGTAAAAGACTGGGAATTCCTGTGAGAACGATTTCGCGGAGAAGAACTGTATTGATACATATCATCAGTTTTTCGGTATTAAAACCTTTTCTTCCTTCATCCTGTCTTTTATTCAGGAAATGCCTGATTGAAATTCTCGAAGTTGTACGTCCCTTGAGAAACATTGACAGAAGTATGCACCAGCTTATGATCTGCCCTATACAAGTGGAAAGACCTGCTCCTGCGATACCCATATTAAGTATCATCATGAAGAAATAGTCTCCGCCGATGTTAAGTATACTTCCCACTAAGAGCCCTACCATACCGAGGGATGCCTTCCCTTCGTATCGAAGGATATTGTTCATAGTGAAGCTGGTGGTCATGAAAGGCGACGCAAAAAGTATGTATCCTATATATGTTTTTGCAAAAGGGGCTATGGTTTCAGTACTTCCAAGCCATCTTACAAGAGAATCCAGTGTAAAGAAGCCAAATACCGTTATAACCAACCCCATAAAAAGTGAGCAGAAAAATGCAGTTGACGCGGTTTCAGATGCTCTCTCTGGCTGCCTGTCACCAAGCATACGGGAGATAATGCTTCCACCGCCCTGCCCGAACAAAAATCCGAAGGCCTGAATGATGGCCATGAATCCGAATACCACACCAACAGCACCACTGGCAGAGGTTCCGAGGGTTCCCACGAAAGCTGTATCCACAACATTATATATGTTGGTTATCAGCATGGATATCATGGTGGGAATCGCCAACAATGTAATAAGCCTCGGGATAGGTGTCTCTGTCATTCTTTTGTACTGCTGTTCTGTCTTAGTCATAATGTCTCGTCTCCATCAAATGTCACTATTCTAATTTACATAAGACAGTATATCAAGTTGTTATTCATGACTGAGTAAAAGCTGTCAATTTCCTTTTGTCTACGGCAGACAGTCTATGGCATATGCCTTAATATACTCTGCTCCTGCCAGAATAACAGCCTCGTCAGATGAGAATACTCCTGAAAGCAGGTCTCCGTGGAAAAATCCCGTATAAAAAAAAGAACCGGTCCTGCAAACTTAAGAAGTGGTAAAACAATAGCACCCGATGTAAAATCAATTCTTTTTTCCATTGAAATTTCCCTCCATAAAAAAAGAGCCGGACAAGAATCCGGCATTTCAACCAGACATCTTATCCAGCTCGTTATTTCCAAAAGAATAACTCACCCTCCGATGATGTTCACATTCTAACATAACAGGACCCAATGTCAATATCTGCACGCAGGTCTCAAATCAGAATCTAAGTAAGGACATCAGGATACAAGAGCTCCATCAGCACCTACATAGTGAGTACCGAAAAGAGAATCGGTTACCTGTGTATTGACATCCATAAATCCTGTTGAATTAAGGTGATAATACTTACCGTTTGACATCACCCACTTATCCTTTACAAGCTCGCCGTTCTCAAAGTAAACCCAGCCGATACCCCAATCCTGCCATGCTGTTACAGGAGCCTGTGCCTGAGTCTGAGTCTGAGTGGATGAAGCACTTTTCATGGCATCAGCAGGACTTCCGTTTGAAGTAGTGGAGGTATTTGAGGACTTTGAAGGATCAACGCTTGGTCCACTGCTCGAGCTTGAAGATGAGCTATTGGATGAACTTGAGGAAGAGCTTGATGAGCTGCCTGATGCAAGTGACTTCAGATAATCGCTGTCGACTTCAAGTACATCAGAATCAGAATATGATTTCTCATCCTCACCCTTGTTCTTTTTCTGGGATGTTATCTTGAATGTATAATTGCCCTTTTTGTTGATTTTCTTTATGTAGGAAGTAAGATCCTTTTTACCTGCCTTGGTTGTTGTGGATATGTTTCCGGCAGATGACTGCTTCTTGTCATCAACATAAATGGTAATAGTGGCATTGGCCTTGTCTTCAGACTCTGTCCATGTAGCGTATACACGAACCTTACCGTTGGAATCTGTTTCTTCTTCCCAGGCAGCGTCAGATACGCTGTAATCCTTTTCGTCTTCGTCATCACTGGTCTTCGCATATGAAGACAGCTGACCGAGATATGCACCGGCCGGTGTGGATGTGACAAGTACAGCCGTCATAAATGCTGCAGTTAATTTTTTTAATTTCATGTTTTCCCATACTCCTTGATTTTGTAAAAAATGCAAAAGCTTTCATTTACTATTTTACATTCCTGTTATGGAATAAACAATTTACAATCAGCTTAAAAAAACTATTAAAAAAATTACTCAAGCCTTAATGTTACCGTTCAGCTGATCGATGAAAAGCACCCTGTAGCTGCCTGTCCCGTATGTCCCGAAGGGCAATGTCTCCTTCTTTTTAAGGTATCTTAGATTCGCTTCCGCTCTTTCTGCCGCAGCATTAACATATTTTACCGCAGAAACAGCGCTGTCAAAATCCATCCGTCTTATATCACTATCCTGCAAGGATTTTTTTCCTTCACTCACATACATCCTCCCTCCGGATATAAATGCCGCTAGAATCACAGAAGACATACATCCGGTTCCTGTCACTCCGGACATCTCGGAGGAGCCACCCTCTGCTACGATCGATTTATCAGAACAGGCTATAAGATCTGTTTTACCGGAGCAGACAAGAATGAGCTCATGTGAAACTCCTGAAGCCATATACTCTTCTTTTCTTTTCCTGCAGAATTCCTGCATCATAGAAATTATTTCTACGTCGGAGTAATCCGCATCAAACCTTAGGGAATCCACTCCTGTTTCGGTTTTTTCATCCCTTATCATAGCAAGTATCTCCGAACGGTTTCCTCTTACAGCCACAGGACGACAGCATTCAATAAGCCTTTTCAGGAAATTTCTTCTGTATGAAGAGCCTGAAACTCCTACAGGATCAATGATTATGGGAATCCCTGATGAATCAGCCTCTCTTCCGCTGAGAAGCATGGATTCATAGTACTCCGTAGCTCCCAGATTCAGCTCCAGTCCATCACTTCCCGAAGTGATCTCAGCCGCTTCCTCCGGCGCATGGGACATGACAGGACGGGCGCCTATGGCAAGTAAGGCGTTCGCACAGTCATTGACGGTCACATAATTCGTGATGGAATGAATGAGAGGGCGATATTCTCTGATTTTGTCTGATAGTTCTTTAGTTGTATCCATATATTATTCCTGTAATTTCCTGTTAAAGCTGTGATCCATGTGAGGCAGTTCATCTTCGGATAAAGATTTCAGTTCAGTAAATCAAAAAGTGACTTTTAAACCAGATTTTCCCTGATCCTTTCAATGAGATTCAGCTGCCTGAGGGCCATGGTTATGACTATGGCAAGTATGGTTCCTCCTATGGTGCTGATAAGGAAAGGAATCACAAAGGTGAATACACCCGCTGAACTGTTTCCCATGATAAATGCAGCCACCGGATATGAAAGTATGCCGCCGATTATACCGGTACCGAATACTTCACCTATATAAGCTGCAGGCAGCTTTCTTAGGCTCTTATACATAATTCCGGAAAGGAAGGCTCCGCACATGGATCCCGGAAAGGCAAGAAAAGATCCAAGACCCATGAGATTTCTGATGAGACTCGCAACAAATGCGGCCAGAACACCATATCCCGGTCCTAAAAAAATAGCGCACAGTACATTGATAAGATGCTGGACAGGTGAACATTTTGCCCCGAAGACCGGTATGGAAAATGTGGAGCCCACCACTGCCACAGCCGCAAAAAAAGCAGCCAGGGCAAGCTTCTTTGTGTTGATATAAGTCGTTCCCTTCATTTCCAGTGTTTCCTTTTTTACATTATTCATTTTGATCTCCATTCCAAGGAGCAGCAGTAAACAATTTATTTAATCTGCAGGTACCATGGCCTTAAATATTTTTGTATTCACCATTTATGGCAAATCCATGATCCATGGGTCCCGATCCCTTTCCGAGATTAAGCATGGCTGCGAGTGCCCCGGAAATATAGTTTTTTGCATAACGGACAGCAGTCTCAAGGTCATATCCCTTTGCAAGGTTCGAAGCTATGGCTGATGATAATGTACAGCCCGTACCGTGAGTGTTAGGGTTGTCTATACGTGTTCCGTTAAACCATGTATATCCTTTTTCAGAGTACAGAAGATCGTTGGCATCATTCAGATTATGACCCCCCTTGCAGAGAACGGCACAGCCGTATTCATCAAAAATCTTTTTCGCTGCCGATACCATATCTTCAGCTGTCTCGATCTTCATACCGGAAAGGACCTCTGTCTCAGGTATATTGGGAGTTATTACCGTAGCCAGAGGAAGCAGGCACTCCTTCAAAGTGGTTATGGCTTCTTCAGTGATCAGTCTGGCTCCGCTTGTTGCCACCATAACTGGGTCTACAACGATGTTTTTTGCCTTGTAGAACCTGAGTCTCTCAGCAATTACTTCTATAAGCCCCTTTGATGATACCATTCCCGTTTTTACCGCATCCGGGTAAATATCAGTGAATATACAGTCCAGCTGCTCCTTTAAAAATTCAGGACTGCTTTCCATAATGTCAGAAACACCGGTAGTATTCTGGGCAGTCAATGCCGTAATCGCACTCATGGCGTATACATGATTTGCGAGCATTGTCTTGATATCTGCCTGGATGCCGGCGCCTCCGCTGGAATCACTTCCTGCGATTGTTAATGCTGTTCTCATTATTACTCTCCTTTCATACGGGAATATCGATCCATTTTAATTATCATAAAGACAAGGACCGACACCATATTGCATAATCATTTACCTATGCACATATCTGCACTTCTGCAGCCCACAACACTAATTTTATATAGCGACCTCAGGTGGTGCCCCCAAGAAGCCGCTGTATGTAAAGCGATATATATATGATGTGTATGTTCAGTGATTATTACATTGCCATCTGACTAACACATGAATCGCAGCATACTTTTATGTTTTGATTCCGATATCGATAGCCACCTTACTGTAGCTGCCTTTCGGTTATCACTCTATTTTTTCTGTGTTTGTTTCAACTTGCTCTCTGTTTCCACTACTTTTTCAGTTCTCTTATTTGCTATATGCGACTATTTTTTCAGCTGTCTTTCTGAGCCTTTCAGCAGCTCCTCTTATATCCTCCTGTCCGAAGATACTGCTGACAACAGCTATTCCGGAAGCCCCGGTTCCTGTAAGAAGCGATGCATTGTCCTCATTTATTCCGCCTATTCCCACAACAGGGATATCAACGGAGCGAATGATATCTGCAAATGTTTCCCTCGTCATGTATATGGCATCCTTCTTGGTTGATGAACCGAAAAGAGCACCGGAGCCCAGATAGTCAGCTCCGTTTTTTACGGCATTTTCTGCCTGTTCTACAGTTTTGGCCGTAACTCCGACAATTTTCCCCGGACCAATGATCCTTCTTGCATCCAGAGGCGCCATATCCTCCTGACCAACATGAACACCATCAGCATCGATGATCCTGCAAAGCTCCGCATCATCGTTTATGATGAATGGGATGTCATGTTTTCTGCATATCAAAAGAAGCTCTCTTGCAAGGTTTTTTAGATCTTCCCCCTTCAGTTCCTTTTCCCTGAGCTGCAGCATGGTTATTCCGCCTTCTATGGCTTCCAAAACTGCCTGAGTGAGGCTCTTTCCCCGGGGAAGACATCCTCTGTCGGTTATTCCGTATAATAGTAGTGACTTTTTATCCATATATTCTCCTGCGAAGCATACTCATTTTTAAATAATCAAGTACGGAAGAAGCACCCTTCACGATGAATCCGGCTGCCAAATGCATATTCAAGCGGACACGACATGCTCTTTACAGCCTTATCAAAAAAATAAGGGACTGTCCTGATTCGGACAATCCCTTTAAAGGCGTTAAATAAAGCTCACTCCCTACGTTGGCATGATCCAAATCAGGTTTCATAGGGTCCGGAAACGTACAGTTCCCATCTCAGCCGGTTCTGACCGACACCCCCGTTAACTTACTTAAAAAATTCTTTTTAAAAATATTTACCTTCGAAATTATAGCACTCTGTTTTGAAATATGAAATGAGTTTTTAACAATTTACTCTACATATTCATCCTTTGAATCATCAACGGGAGCCAGGTTCATCTGGCGTGCTGCAGCCTCGATAAGATGCTTTGCGAGAACTGCTGTAGTTACGGTTCCCACACCTCCCGGAACAGGAGTTGCCGCACCGGCCTTAAGAACGATCTGATCCCAGTCACAGTCACCGCACAGATTGCCCTGCTCGTCAACATTGATGCCCACATCTATCACTGTGGCAGAATCCTTAACGTATCCTCCGCTTATCTTCTTGGCCTTACCGATTGCAGCAATAACGATATCCGCATCACTTGCAACAGCTTTGATGTTCTCTGTCTTTGAATGGCAGACGGTAACAGTGGCATTTTCCTGAAGGAGCAGCATGGAAAGAGGTTTGCCCACCACCATTGAACGGCCGATGATGCAGGCCTTCCTGCCTGCCATCTCTATGTTGTAGCCCTTGAGTATCTCTATAACCGCCTGTGCCGTACAGGGTGCAAATGCCTCCTTGTCGCCGCGCATCACGCCGGAAACATTGGCATCAGTTATACAGTCGATATCCTTTAATGGATTCATCTTTTTAAGCATAGCCTCTTCATCGATCTGCTTTGGAAGAGGGCGCATAACCAGTATTCCGTGAATATCCGGATCGTTGTTAATGAAATCAAAGACCTCCTGAAACTCTTCGTTGGTGCAGTTCTCAGGAAGCTCATAGTCCTTTGCTTCAAGACCGAAATCCATAAAACGCTTTTTGATACTTCTTTCATAAGAAAGATCAGCTTCCTTATTTCCGACTCTGAGTATGGCAAGTGCCGGCATGATTCCGTTGTACTTTCCCACAAAGTCGAGACACTCTCCCTTTATACGATCTGCTATCAGTTTTCCTCTTAATTCCTGCATGTTTACTCCTCTTTTATTGCTGTAGGTTTAACTGCTGAAACAGCTTATTAAGGCCTATCCCGTTTGGCTATTATTTTCACTCATAGTCCTATACCTTTTATGATAATGCATTTACTATCAAGTGTATGGTTCTAATTATTATAATAATATCTCAGCCGTCTCGTTAGATTATATCAGGAAAAATCGACTTTATTTCTCGTGATTTTGTCATTTTCCGCATCATAAGACGGTTTTATCGCAGTCTCGACCTGCTCATATATTAGTCTCGCTCTGCTCTTTCCGTCAGACAAAAGCTTATATGCATATTCATTGAGCTCTATCATACGATTTCTGTTCTTCATCATCTTTGTGTTAATATAGACATTCATCACTGCACCCTGAAGGGCTGTGTTCAGGAATGAAACACCTACTCCCACATCGCTGAGCATAAGCTTCGAACCGTTATCTGCTAGCTCCTGCATGTAATTCAACGCCTCGCATGCACACTCCATAATCTTTATGGGTGTCATGGAAGCCGCGGAAAGACAGGTCTCAAGAGTGGTCTCTTTATAATCTTTCTCTTCCACTGTCTCTTCCGGAAGTCCGTATGCCTGACTAAGCGGATAGAAAACCTTCTCATCTTCGTCTGAGAGTTCCAAAAACCTGACTCTCAATTTCTCAAGCTTTTCTTTTATCGCCTGAAGTCTTGGCTCAAAATCTGCATATTTCTTCTTGCCGCTGGTGAAGGACACAACCATCAGACCAAGACTGACTCCATAAGCCCCTGCAAGCGCACTGGCACCGCCGCCACCGGGAACAGACTCCTTTGCACCGAGTTTTTCCAGATATTCATTAAGTTTCGTTTCCTTTGCTGTCATCATGCTCTCCATTTATAATCTGTACTGAACACATCTTTCATGCATATATGCTTATCTAAGCCTCATTATTTCATCCAGAAGCTTATGTGCGGCCTCCCACTTGGACATGAGGGGGAGCTCCACCTCGGAATCATGGGAAATAAGGGTCAGGACATTGGTATCACCCTTGAAACCGGCTCCTTCCACCTTAACGTTGTTCGCAGCGATGAGGTCAAGGTGCTTTTTCTCAAGTTTTTTTCGTGAATTTTCCACCATATTCTCCGTCTCCATGGAGAACCCACAGAGGAACTGCCCTTCCTTCTTG
>DFGZ01000075.1 GCA_002371295.1 Oribacterium sp. UBA3737
CTATGATGCTGCCGTACTTTCAGTCATCATCCATGGAGAAGCGGGCCGGTATGCCGTAAAACAATACGGCACAAACGGAGTTCTGGCGAGAGACACAGCAAATTCACTTGGATTTATCATTGATCATATAATGATATAAGTGTCATAAGTCTTCCTCCACTTGTGCTTGCACAAAAATGGAGGATAGACTTCATGACACGCCCCACATGGAGCACGAAAGGACGATTTATCGGCCTGAGAGTGCGGAATGTGGGAGGAACGCGAGAGCGCATAGCGCGAAGCGGTCCGATATCGACTTTTGACACTCACATCATATAAAGGCTTAAAAGCATTATTTCAGGCGCAGCATCATGAAACTCTTGATTCTGCGCCTCTTTTACGTTATAGTACTAGAGTTTGATTTATAAACAATGATTTTTATATATGATTTGAGGAGAATGATATGTCAGGACATTCAAAATTTTCTAACATTCGAGCTAAGAAAGAAAAGAATGATGCCGCCAAGGGTAAAATATTCACAATGATCGGCCATGAGATTGCGCTTGCTGTTAAGGCTGGCGGTCCTGACCCTTCCAACAACTCAAAGCTTGCAGCGGTTATCGCAAAGGCTAAGGCAAACAACATGCCTAACGATACAATCAACAACGGTATAAAGAAGGCTGCCGGATCCATGGAGGCTGATAACTTCGAGGAACTCCAGTACGAGGGCTACGGTCCCAACGGTGTTGCTCTCATTGTAAAGGTACTCACAGATAACAAGAACCGTGCTGCAGCAGACATCCGTTCCGCTTTCACAAAGGGTAAGGGATCCCTCGCTACACAGGGTGCCGTATCCTTCATGTTCGATGAGAAGGGACAGATCATCCTTGACCGTGAAGCCATGGATGACATGGACAAGGACTTCGATACACTTATGGAGATGGCTATCGAGGCAGGTGCCGAGGATATCCAGGATGAGGAAGATTCTTATGTAATCTATACAGCTCCAAGCGATTTTGAGACAGTTCGTGAGAACATCGAGAAGCAGGGTATACCTATGGCTGAGGCTGATGTGGTTATGGTTCCTCAGAACTACGTCTCTGTAACAGATCCTGAGGCAGTAAAGGGACTTCGCAGAACTCTTGATCTCCTTGATGCATCTGAGGATGTACAGAATGTTTACACCAACTGGGCAGAAGAGAACGACGAAATATAATAAATCAAAAGACGCATCCGTTTAACGGATGCGTCTTTTTACTATTCCTGAAATAATCATATGGAACGTGTCATGAAGTCTATCCTGCACTTTTTGTATAAGCACAGCCGGAGGAAGACTTATGACACTTCTGTCATGTTCTTTGGTTCCACAGTGACCGACCAGTTTTGGTGATATATAACGAAACCAGGGGCCGCGTTCGGAACCTTCTTCAGATTCTTTCTTATGGTGTAATCCACATCCACCTTTTTGTCATCCCTGTGGGAAGAGTAGTAGGCCGCAAGTCCCGCAGCCTCGATGAACAGTCTGTCCGGAATCTCCTCCATAGGCTGTCCTCCTGTTTTTACGATAACGTGGGAGCCGGCAACATTCTTTGCATGGAACCAGATGTCACCGCCGTCACCTATCTTGAAGGTCACATCCTCATTCTGATAATTGTTCTTTCCCACAAAAATCTCGTATCCATCCTCGGAAATAAAATGATATGGCTTTGACTTTCTCTGAAGCTTTCCCTTATCCTTTCCCTGGGTTCTGTGGATGAAACCGAAGTCACCCATTTCCCTTCTGATATCCTGAAGATCCTCCTCGCTTTCGGCGATGTCGAGAGAAGTCTGAATAGACTCAAGGTGCGAAAGCTCCTGCCTGGTTTCTTTAAGCTGAACAGTGACATTGTCCCTGGTACGCTTCAGTTTATCGTACTTTTCAAGATAATGCTTCGCATTCTCGGATGCACTGAGATCCTTTTTAAGAGGAATATCTATCTCCTCATTGGTATAGAAGTTCTCGCATCTAAGCTTTTCCTCACCTCCCGAAAGAGAATAGCCATAGGTATGAAGAAGCTCTCCATAGACCCTGAACTTATCCATCTCCTCGGTATCCTTAAGCTGCTTTTCCTGAATGTTCAGCTTTTTGGAGGTACGTTCCATCAAAGTATTTATGACCTTACGAAGATCAGTGGATCTCTGACGGATTCGTGAGCTCTTATCCTTTTCGCTGTAGAAGCGGGAGATCACGTCGCTCATGGACTCAAAGTGACGAACCTCGTAGCGCATATCGGTATCATAGATTGTAAGTGGAAATGCCGAAAAATCAGAAGGAACTCCATCCTTATATACGATCACAGGATCGGGATTCCGGTCTCTTACAGAAGAAGTGATCACATCATCAAATCCTCGGTAGAGCTTTGCCAATGCTTCTGCCGGCTGACAGTTGGCTGAAAGATCGGGATCAACGGAACTCCTATAGCACATCTCGGAAGCACTAAGGGGACTGAGTCCAGTTATATTGTGGAAGAGTGCCTTAAACAAAGGCTCCGGCTTATCCCCAAGGAGACTGATGAAAGACTCTTCGGTAAGTTCCAGCGGATTCTTCTTTCCCCCTGCATCCGGAATGAAATATTCCCTGTTGGGAAGTACCTCACGAACAGAAGACTGGGACAATGAAATCCTCTTGACGGAATCAATGATGGTAAAATCTTCTCTATATAATATGATATTTGAATACTTACCCATGAGTTCAACAGATAAATATCTTCTTCCGAGATCCCCCATTTCATCCAGATGCTCGATTTCAAAAATGATGACTCTTTCAAGTCCGTCATTTTTCAATGTCTGATCCGGCTGCTTCACATCAAGTATAGCTCCGTTTCCTATATGCTTACGCAAAGCCATGCAAAAGGTTGGAACCGAGATGGGTGAGAGTTTCTTCTCCTCCGTAAGAATACATAATGGAAGAGAAGGGTTCACGGAAATCTTCAAACGGTAATTATCCTTTTGATTTCGTATGACGAAATCTATTTCATCTTTTTCAGGCTGGGTGATCTTTGAGATCTTTCCGCCGATCAGTTTTTCACGAAATTCCTTAACCGTTGCCGAAACAACCAGTCCATCATATGCCATATTGATCACCTCATATTTCCTTATTAGTAACAGTACAGCCGACCACGGATTATATATTCCTTGGCCGGAACTTTTTATTTAAGCCCCATCAACGATTTCATAATGTACAATAGCAAGTGCTGTTTCTCTTTAACTTTACTTATTTTTTAGGGTAGATTATAATTTATAACAAATGTTCGGAAAACACAAGCCGCAGACAGGGCACAGGTTTCCGTCATATAAGTACAATTCGGATAACATATATTCGATTGATTCACCAACTATCATAATATATGAAGAGATCCGTCCCGGAAAAGACCCTCTTCATAAAAATCAAAAAGAGGTATGCTATGGATTTAAAAAGCATGACCGGATTTGGCAGATGCGAAGTTTCCAATGATATCTATCGTCTTTCAGTTGAAGTCAAATCCGTAAATTCACGTTTTCTTGATCTGAACATCAAGATGCCCAAAAAGTTCAACGCACTTGAAGCCAATATCCGTAATACCATTAAAGAGTACATCTCCCGCGGAAAGGTAGATCTTTACATCACCTATGATGAATTCGGTGAAGGCACCAAGTCTCTCAGGCTCAATATGGAGCTTGCAAAAGAGTATCTTGATTCCATGAGAAAGATCTGTAACGAACTCAAGGTAGATGACAATGTCAAGGTCACCAACATTGCAAGCCTTCCGGAAGTTCTGGTGCTCTCAGAGGAATCCGAAGATGATAACGAGCTCTGGAACCGCCTTTATCCGGTAATTACTCAGGCTCTCACTAACTTTGTGGCTACCAGGGTTTCAGAAGGAATCAACCTTAAGAGCGATCTCATAAGCAAGCTTTCAGAGATGGAAGCCATCGTACTTCGTATAGATGAACGTTCTCCTGAGATCATGGCTGCCTATGAGCAGAAGCTTCGTGCAAAGGTCACTGAGCTCCTCGGAACAGCGGGCATTGACGAATCCCGTATAGTTCAGGAAGTCACCATGTATTCGGATAAGATATGTACAGATGAAGAAAGAGTACGTCTCCACAGCCATATCAAGAATATGCGCGGAAAGCTGGAAGCCGGCGGTCCTGTAGGAAGAGAACTTGATTTCCTTGCTCAGGAGATGAACAGAGAAGCCAACACCACTCTCAGCAAGGCAAATGATCTTATCATATCCGATGACGCAATCGGACTTAAGACATTGATAGAAAAAATCAGAGAACAGATTCAGAATCTGGAGTGATTCGTACACAAAGCCACAGGGCAAAGTACAGCACAAGCTTCAGAATACAGACATTAAGAGGATAGGTTTGAAAGTTATCTTTCAAACTTAATTAGTGGGTCATATACAAATACGAGCAGGCTCGACTTGTGCATGTCCCATGGAGGTAATAATGAACAAAGGATCTTTGGTAGTCGTATCGGGTTTTTCCGGTGCGGGCAAGGGCACACTCATGAAGAGTCTGCTCAAAAAATATGACAATTACGCTCTTTCCATTTCATGTACCACCCGTAATCCAAGAGAGGGAGAACAGGATGGCAGAGAGTATTTCTTCAAATCAAAAGAAGAATTTATCGATATGATAAACAGAGATGATCTTATCGAGTACGCTCAGTATGTTGATAACTACTATGGTACTCCGAAGGCATTTGTTGACTCAAAGCTTAAAGAAGGCAAGGATGTTCTTCTGGAGATAGAGATTCAGGGTGCTCTCAAGATCAAGCAGAAGTTTCCGGACTCAATACTTGTATTTATTACACCTCCATCGGGAGAGGAACTTAAAAACAGACTTATCGGAAGAGGAACCGAGTCAGCCGAAGTGGTTAAAAAGAGGCTTAAGCGTGCGATTCAGGAGTCGGAAGGTGTAGAAGCCTACGATTACATTTTAATCAATGATGATATTGACACCTGCACCGAAAAATTGCATAATCTCATTCGTGCTCAGCACGAAAAGGCAAAAAACCATATTGATATAATAGAAAATGTTAGAAGTGATCTTAGGAGGATAGAAGATGTCACAGCAATCATATAACGAACTGATCGATGCAGCAAACAACACCAATGCGATCCAGGATGATACAGACAAACTTGTAGAAAGCAGATACTCTGTAGTTATCGCAAGTGCAAAGCGTGCAAGACAGTTAATAGACGGAGCTTCTCCGGTTCTCCCGGTAGACCCAAGCAGAAAGCCTCTTTCAATCGCAGTAGAGGAGCTTGCAAAGAACGCCATCACTATCAAGCGCGGCTCTGAGATCGAAGACGAGTTCAGAACAAACGCTGTTGATAAGCGCTTTGATTTTGCAACAGAAGAGTTTGACGAGGATGATGACGGAACTCAGGATCTTATCGATAACAGCCCATCAGCATCTTCAGAAGATGATTACAATTCTGACAGCGAAGCATAAGTTTGAAAGTGAACTTTCAAACTTTATTAGTGGGTCATATACGAATTCGAGCAAGCTCGATTCGTGCATGACCCATGGAGTTAAAATATGAAAATACACATGATATCACTTGGCTGTGATAAGAACAGAGTTGACAGCGAAAAGATGCTCAGCAACCTCCTTGATAAGTATCCGGGATCTGAGATAACCGATGATCCTGAAGAGGCTGATATCGCTGTCATCAATACCTGTTCTTTTATTGGTGATGCCAAGGAAGAAAGTATTAATACCATCATCGAGATGGGAGAATATAAGCAGTCGGCAAAGCTCAAGAAGATTATTGTTGCCGGCTGTTTAGTTGAGCGTTACAAAGACCAGATCAGAAAAGAGCTTCCTGAAGTAGATGAAGTCATAGGTGTCAAGGACTACGTTGACAAGCTGGATGTTCAGATGACACGTGTCGAGAACTCCGAGAATTATACTTCCTATCTCAAGATAGCGGAGGGCTGCGATAAATACTGTACCTATTGCATCATTCCAAGCCTCAGGGGTCACTATCGTTCTGTTCCCATGGAACATCTTATAGAAGAAGCAAAGATGCTTGCACAGAGGGGCACAAAGGAGCTTATCCTTGTGGCTCAGGAAACAACTCTTTACGGCGTTGACCTCTATAAGAAAAAGGCTCTTCCCGAGCTTCTCAACAAACTTTCAGAGATAGAAGGAATAGAGTGGATACGCATCCTTTACTGTTATCCGGAAGAGATCACAGATGAGCTTATCGAGACCATCCGTGATAACAAAAAGGTCGTACATTATCTTGATATACCTATACAGCATGCTTCCGACGCAGTTCTTAAGAATATGCACAGAAAGACCAGACAGGCAGAGCTTAAAGAACGTATTTCTGCGCTCCGTAAAGCTATCCCGGATATCGCATTACGTACCACACTCATCACGGGATTCCCGGGAGAGACAGAGGAAGATTTCGAAATACTGAAGAATTTCGTTTCGGAAATGCGTTTTGAACGTCTGGGAGTATTCCCTTATTCACAGGAAGAGGGCACCCCTGCAGCAGAGATGACCGATCAGATTCCGGAAAAGATAAAGCTTCAGCGTCAGGATGAGATCATGAAGCTTCAGCAGGGCATCGCATTTGAAAAGGCACGTGAGCTTTGCGGCAGAGAGCTTCGTGTCATGGTCATAGGCTATGATCCTGAAAACAACATGTACCTTACACGTTCCTATATGGACAACCCCGACATCGACAGTCTGGTATTTGTAGACGCAGGTGAATATAACAACAAGATTTCCGGTGATATGATCGATTGTCGTATCATCGATGCAGATGGATATGACTTGATTGGAGAGCGCATCTAAATGAATTTACCAAACAAACTGACACTCCTTCGTATAATCATGATTCCGCTATTCGTAATTCTTCTTTTGCTTGAAGGCGGACAGAATCAGTATTTACGCATTGCTGCTTTGATTGTTTTTTGTCTTGCTTCATTTACGGATTTTCTGGATGG
>DFGZ01000023.1:0-1606 GCA_002371295.1 Oribacterium sp. UBA3737
GAAGACGATGGAGAATATGAAAGAGCGGCAAATTACTATTCGACACTGGCATAAAGCCCTGACGTAAAGTATATACGAAGCGCAGCAGCTTTATGTCAGATATCGATTTTTTCTTTGGACAGACGATGCTTCGGTGTGATTATCTGGAAATAAATGGTATTCTATAAGTAACGATTATTTGTTCCGGGAATTTAAAAACTGATGGCATATATAAGTTTGTGTAAGTGCAGGAGGTGAAAATGAAGAAGTCGATGGTGGGTTTAGCAGTGTTGTTTTCTCTTATCGCGTGTGTAGTCATTCTTACAGCATGTAAGCAATTCATATCCTATACTGTCGGTAAAACCCCAAAGTTTTCCGATATATACAGGGTTTACTGTATGTCCAGTATGTACAGCTCGGATTATGGGTATATTTACGATAGCTATAGTGCAGGTAAAAGAAGCGGTAATTACTATGTCGAGACAGATCTTTTTGATAAAGATAATAAAAAGCAGGTTTTAAAGACTGTAAATATCACAGAAGAAGAGTATCTGAATGTGCTGTCTATCATAGAGGGCAGTAAATATGTTCGGAAAGAGGCTTCCGATCCGGGCAGAATGGACGGTTATATGGATGAGCTTAACCAGACTTCGGATATGCTGTTTGAGCATATGCCGGACGGTTCCTGGGAACTGCAGCTCTCAAATGAATCAAGACAGGCGTTTATAGACAAAGTCAGGGAACTGGCGGAGGATACCATTACTATAGGGTTTATCAATAAGCTTGTGCCGGCGGATGTCTGGTTCCCGGAAAATACGGAAAAGAACAGGAAGACAACTATATGGGGTACTGCGAATGTAAAGAGCACAGAGCTTGAGAAAAAGTATGATGCAGTGATTAGTAAGAGTGCGGACAACTCCTATCTGTTCAGGATGATAGACACAGACCATGGTTACTATTCGGCAGATGATCTGATACTCATGGATGGATATTCCGTCGAGATATTTAAGAGTGACGGTGATTTTGAGCAGATCATGATAGCTGTATATGATGAAAAAGGGGAAAAGAAAGAAGAAAGAAATGTATTTAACGCAGCACTCTGATAAATTGTGACGATTGTGACGGAATATGAAGATAGGTTCCCGGATTAAGCCGCTGAGTCAGAGGCGGGGCAGTGAACCCGGTTCAAAAATTAGTGACACCTGACGGACATACAGTCGGCGCCGACGGAGTCTGGGACGGAGTAGGTGCAACACCGGTAGGACAGGAGTAAAGAGTTCTACCGTATGATGAGCAGCACATTGCACATGAAGAAGTGAATAGAGGGTAAATGAAACGAAAAAGACAGCCATGTTACTCTGTGACTACGCAGAAAACATGACTGTCTTTTTGCATTGGGAAAACGTCACTGATAATTAATCAATCCACTTATTGAGGGGCTGCTTAAATGTTTCTATATGTTCCGTAAGATCAGTCTGTATGATAAATGAATTAAGATCAAGTTTAGCCGATTTATTATCCGGTTTCAGCTTGTTGCACTACATTATTTCATGGTGATAAGTTCGTATTCTCTGGTACCGAGACCGATCTTTTCAGCATGTTCGAGGGTTTCCTTCCATGCAACATT
>DFGZ01000023.1:1811-17177 GCA_002371295.1 Oribacterium sp. UBA3737
CATGCCTATATCAGGCAGTATAGGTGCATCATTTTCGCCGTGACAGTCACAGTTTGGTGATACATCGCAGATGAGACTTATATGGAAGCATGGTCTGCCGTAGCACACAGCCTGAGTGTATTCAGCCATACGTCTTCCAAGCATCTGGGGTGCATCATCATTATCGTTGGAAATAGCGTCAAAGCCGCAGGCACCGATACATCTGCCACAACCTTTACAAAGTTCAGGATCGATATAGGCGCGTTTCACGGTTTTTCCGTTTACAATCCTTTCAAGATAGGATATGGCATCTGAACCACATTCTTTGGCACAATGAAGACATCCGCGACAAAGGTCTTCATCAACATGAGGATGACCGCTCTTATGCTGCTGCATTTTTCCTGCACGGCTTCCGCATCCCATACCGATATTCTTTATAGCACCGCCGAATCCGGCCTGTTCGTGTCCTTTGAAATGTGTCAATGAAATAAATATATCCGCATCCATCACTGCACGTCCTATATAGGCTTCTTTACAGTATTCACCATTGGTAACAGGCACTGCTACATCATCCGTTCCGCGTAAGCCGTCTCCTATGATTATCTGACATCCGGTAGTTATGGTATTAAAACCGTTTATGTTTGCACAATCAAGATGTTCAAGAGCGTTCTTTCTGCTGCCTGGATATAGGGTATTACAATCTGTGAGATAGGGCAGACCCCCGAATTCTTTGACCACATCTGCCACGGCTTTTGCATAATTGGGACGCAGGTATGCAAGATTACCCAGTTCACCGAAATGCATCTTGATAGCGGTAAACTTACCGTCAAAATCAATATTGCCGATTCCGGCAGTACGTATTAGTTTCTGCAGCTTGCTCGGAAGACTGACACCAAGAGTGGTTCGGAAATCCGTAAAATAGACTTTTGACTTATCCATAAAAATCTCCTTAAAAATACTCAAAAACAAAGTACTGGTTAGAATATAAGCAGCTATTTCCCTGACTGAAAGAGCTATAAATCTTTATTAATTTTAACAGTTTATAATTATTCTGAACACAGGATTTGTGATTTTTATGGGAGCCAAAAACCTGACAGGCAATCAAATCGCATAGATTACCGGCTTCAAGCTCACAAGAGGTGTGCATGGAAGGAGATGTACAGGTAAAGGTAACAGTAGACGATGGAAAGATAAGCGATGTGAAGGTTTTATCACATAAGGAGACCCCAAATATCGGAACAAAGGCCTTTTTTTGAACCGGGCACCCACATAAAATCTGCTTTTTTTGCGGTAAACGTAGTGGTAAACCCATAGCTTTTATTTATGAAAATTAAAATGATAATTTGTTTAGTTTTTTAGTTAACGAAATATTTCGTATTTCTTTGTAAAATTTGTGCAATAGAACTGATTTTTAATAAATGTTATTATAATAACGTTCGTAAATGTAAGTGCTTACATAAAATTTTTAATTATTCTTCCCGGGAAAAAGAAAATTAAAAGCCAAAATCTTAAAGGGTTTACTAAAGGGAGATAGATATGAGAAGAGGGCGTAATTTGGCTTTCAGAAAAGCAGTATCTGTAGCTCTGGCACTGAGTATGACCGCAGGAACTGCATTTACGAATGTGGGTATGCAGGTATATGCCGCAGAGCAGGCAGCAGAGGAGGTATCCGTACAGGGGAAGGAAGAAGATAATTCCGGAGATATCAGATCTGCTGAGGAAAAGAACGAAGAGGACGGTAAAAACGAGGGCGATGACCGTAGCTCTGACGGAAAAGAAAGCAATGAAGAGCATTCAGATTCCGTTAATGGTGCAGCATCAACAGACTCAGATTCCGATGATACTACAGATTCATCAGAGAACAGCGATGACCTTGAGAAGTCATCAAAGGAGCAGGACGACTCTTCGGATACATCAAAAGAGCAAAAAGATCCTACTGACTCTGACGATCAGGAAGACATAAAAAATAGTGATGATCAGGAAAATATTAAAAAAAGTGATGATCAGCAGGAAGAGAGTAAAGACCGGGATGAGGATTCAGCTTCGGAAAAGGGAAATGCAAAGTCCGGAGTTACAGAAAAGGGAAATGTAGAGTCCGGTGTTTCGGAGAAGGAACAAACGGCTTCTGAGGAAGTAAAGAATACAGAAAAGACTGATGTCTCAGACAAAAATGAAGGTGAGGATGCCGGAAAAGAGACATTGGAAGAAGACAAAGAAAGCTTAACGGTGGACTCATTGCCTGAAGCGGGTGCTGTTACTGCAGGAATCGTAGAAGAAAAGATTTCAGTGAAGCAGCAGCTCATGGAAAAGAAGTTAGAGGAGCTTTCGGAAAAGGAGATTGATACTCCGAAATATCATAACGATGAAGGAAGCTACAATATAGAAGAAATAACAGTACCGGAGCTTGCCGTAGATGAGGACTCGGTTTCCTTTGTCTGGAAAAAGCCGGAGAACTATAAAGACATTGCGGATTACAAGGTGTATGTGACCGATGAGACCGGTGAGGAAAAGTACCTTGGCACAGCCGAAGAAAATTATGAGAAGTATTCAGACTGGGCAGATACATATCGAAAAGCCTTTTACAAGCATCATGGGGATGCAGTGAAAATAAGCATCCATACTTTCATTGCAGACGGACTTAAACCCGATACGGATTATACATTTACAGTGGTTCCCGTTGATAAATCGGGATCGGAGCTTGGAGGTTCTGCAAGTGTAGATGTTCATACAAAGAAAAAGCTTTCAGATTCAGAAATCCATAATATTACTGATTATGGCGCAAAGTCTGTTGAAAAAGCCTATGAAAGCTACAATGATGAAATCAATGAGGAGATCGTTGAGAATACCAAAGCTATCCAAGCTGCCATAGATGCCTGCGGTGAGGATGAAAAGGTTGTGATTCCCGAAGGAATATATATGTCCGGCGCACTTTATCTTCACAGCAATATGACACTGGAGCTTGAAGAAGGAGCTGTTCTTAAGGGATCACCAAATGTGGATCATTACGACCAGAACTATATACTTTATCCCTACTCCACGGATACCCGTTCCTGGTCTTTGATCAATGTCTACTCTGCAGATGAGGAACATCCATATGAGAACATCAGAATCGTGGGTGAGGGAACCATCGACGGTAACGGATGGAAAACCATAGATAAAGATAATGAACATAAAGAGGATCCTACGGACAAAAAATATGAGAGTCCACAGTATCATGCAGGTGGTACTAAATATGATAATACGCATAAAGAAAATGTCCTTACACATGGAATCCTTGCCAAAGATGCAACAAAAAAGGCTGCTGAAGCAAGAGGCGAGAATATAGAGAAGACAAAATCGCCTTCAAAAATCGCCTATAATACCCGTCCATCCCTTGTGATGATCCGCGGAACAAAGAACTTTTATATGGAGGGAGTAACCCTTGCAAATCCCGCATATCATACACTTGCCGTGCTTGACAGTGATACGGTAACAACCAACAACGTAAAGTATCTTACTTATGATTGCAACAACGGTGACGGCATTGAGATAGGCAACACTCAGAACGCCATGGTCTACAACTGCTTCTTTGATACCGGTGATGATGCGGTCAACTTTGCGACCGGTATGGGAAAGGCCACAGAGGATACGCAGCAGCAGTCCTCAAGTCATATCTGGACTTTTGACAATGTCTTCCGTGAGTGTCATGGCGGTGCCATTGCTGCAGGAAGCCATACAGGTGCAGGAATAAGCGATATGCTGGTAGAGGATAATGTCCTGAATTATGCTGATATGCCCTTCCGTTTCAAGTCGGCACCGGCAAATGGCGGAAGCATCCATGACGTGCTTATTCGTGACTGTGCAGTTGCCAATGCAGACCAGCTCTTTGTTATGACCACCATGTACAGTGATTCAAACGGAGTATCTGATACAGAGACTGCAGACAAGCCTGCCGAGTTTTACAATATTGATGCTTATAATATTTCCTGCGATACCACATCCAAGAATTCCTTCAGTCTCATTGCGGATATTGATCCCAATGATCCTTCAAAGCCGGAACATCATCACCATGACCTGTATTTCCAGGATATTACAGTGAAGAATTCTGCAACGGCAAAGGATAATTCAAAGATTGACAAGGTTACCGGAGATGTTCTTGACGGAATAGAGAATGCCACTTTCTATAATGTTGATATCAGGCACGGAGATGGAAAAGCCGTATGGAACAAGATCGTTAATTGCAGAGACCTGCACTTTGTTAACAGCACAGAATCAGCTCAGACTAAAAATGCCGAAACAAAGCCGGAATGGGCTGAAGATGCAGAGCTTTATATCGCAACAGGTTCTGAACTCACAAAGAAGAGCGACAAGAAAAATGAAATTGCCACCGGATCTGAGCTTGACAGAGAAAGCGAAGATGACGGGGAAGAAAACGGAGCTGTTTCCAGAACAGAGGAAAGCGACGGATACAGTCTGAAGCTTAATTTTTCAAAGGCAGAGGATAAGGATCTTGCCGGAAATGAAATGAAAGTCAAGTACAGTGTTGAGACCTATGTGGACGGTGGAGAGACACTTGTTGACGTAAGTAAGCTCACTGACAAGACAGAGATAACCGTAGACAATCTTTCTGCGGGAGTAGAATATCTCTTTAAGGTATTTGCCTTTGATGAAACCGGAAATAAGGTTGAAGGACCGTCATTAACATATTTGGAGGATGCTTTAGGCACAGAGCTTAAGAAACCGGAAAACCTCGTGATGTCAGAGCTCAAGGGAGAGGTATATACATCGGTTCCTGTAAAACTTGCAGATGCAAGAAAGGCAGACAAGAGAATCCGTGGCTATAAGATCTATGTGGACGGCGAGCTGAAAAAGACATACTACTATTACCAGCTTGGAAGTTCAAAGTTTAAAGAGAACAATGTCACTCTTATCGTGGACCGTCTGATTGACGGTGTTGTGGACGAAGCAGCATACCGCAAGGAAAACAGTATCAGAATCGCAGCATTTGCGGATGACGGACAGGAATTCGATTATGAGGAAGGCGTCAGCACCACATGGCAGATGTATGATTTTAAGGCACCTGTATGGAGTTCATTGGAGCTTGATGTTGTAAGAGACGGAAATGATCTGGTACTCAGCTGGGATCCGGCGGAAGACGAGAGCGGTATCCTCGGATATCGTGTATATGTTGACGGAAAGCCGGTCTATAACGGACATGGTGATTATTTCAATCATGTAAACGGAGCTTATACAACAGAAGATACCACATTCAGAATTTCGGGACTCGATCTTGAAAAGGAGCATGTTTTTGATATCACTGCCGGAGATAACTGGTGGAGAGCATTGAAGAATGAGGCACCGTACCACTGGACTGTGGAAGTCTGTGAAGGTGAGTGGAAGGTAACACCTAAGGAGGATCCGAAGCCTGAAGATAAGAAGGATTCCGATGCTGAAAAGAATGATGCTTCACATGAAGAAGGAAAGCCTGAAAAGAACGATACATCAAAGGATGATGTGAAGAAGGAAGGCACATCTGAGTCTTCGGACAAAAAGAGCAATGATGCTTCAAAGAATGACATCAGAAGCAGGGCAACAGGAAGTTCCGGAAGCCGTAGTTCAGATTCCGATTCGGATGACGGAGGAAGCGGCTCAGGTTCACAGGCCGGTCAGGTTCTCGGTGCCAACAGAATTGATGCAAGCACCATGGGATTCTGGTCTATGGATGAAAAGGGATGGAAATTCTCTTCCGTAAACGGTGAGACAGCTCTAAACAAGTGGAAGCAGTGTGAATTCAACGGAACTGTTCAGTGGTATCGTTTCGATAAGGATGGATATCTTATGAGCGGCTGGTTCACGGATTCGGATAATAACATTTATTATCTTTGCCCTCTCCATGACGGACGTTTCGGTCAGATGCTCACAGGCTGGCAGACTATCGATGGAAAGGAGTATTACTTCGAAACAGAAGGTGATAAGGTCGGACGTATCTACGCCAATGAAAGAACACCGGATGGTCATTATGTAGGGGCTGATGGTGTGAAGATCAGGTGACCTGAATTAAAACGAAAATACGGTTATCGTATCGGAGCTATATGACGATAACAATAATGTGCGGGGATGCAGCAACAGCCTGTTTCGGTATCTCCGCATAAGTATTGGGATTTTAAGGAGGCGTTGACTTGATATGGGTAAAAGCATAAGTGCGAAGATTTTAACCACCATGCTTCGGTTCAGGCCGAAGCTGTCGGCGGAAGAGAGCGAGCAGAAAATGCTGAAAGCCCTGAAGAAAGGAGAAGAGCAGACTCCTCCCCCTGATAATATCATTACCAGATATGAGGACGATGAAAACGGCAGGATTTTTTATGTTAATGAGAAAGGTGCATCAAGGTATACCGTTTTCTATATCCACGGCGGAGCCTATCGCTATGATTTTTTATCGGTTCACTGGCGGTTTATAGAGAAGCTTGTCAGGGAAACAAATGCTCTTGTTATCGCGCCGGCTTATCGTCTTGCTCCCTTTGCAACCTATAAGGAAGCCTTTGATCTGATAGTTCCGTTATACAAAAAATACTGTGCGGAGCATCCTGAAAAGAAGATTATCATGATGGGGGATTCCGCAGGAGGCGGTTTGTCCCTTGCTCTTACGGAGTATTTTAAATCGGAATCAATACGTCTGCCTGATGAGCTTGTACTCATTTCTCCATGGGTGGATATTTCGATGGAAAATGAGGAGATAGGAGAATACCAGCCGAAGGATCCGCTGATAGAAGCAGCATCGGCGGTCTCAGTGGTCAAAAGGTGGTCGGGAGATTTGGATCTTCATGACCCAAGAGTCAGTCCGATATACGGAGACATGAAGGGACTGAAAAATGTAACGGTCTTTGTGGGAACAGATGAGGTTTTATATCCTGATGTGATAAAGATGTTTTATATGCTGGACAGAGATGTTTCAAATGAATTGATAGTGGCAGAAGGGATGAATCATATTTATCCTTTATACCCTATCAAAGAGGCTAAATCCGCCTGCGATAAAATCTTTCATATCGTGATGAGGTTTTCTCGCTCTGAACAGATTCTCACAGCCTCTCCGCCTGAAAGTATATGATTCCATCCTATTTCATAAAAGCCTGATGAATATGTTTCATGACATGACGTGTAAATATAAAAGCCTATGCCACGGCGGAGTTACACCGGGGCATAGGCTTTCCTTATACATTATATTGTTTGTGATCGGTTTTTATGACTTAAGTCTCGGGGCTCGCGCCTTCCCTATGATCTAAACAGGGGAAGGCCCGGGTCTTTTAGTCTTTAAGCGTCAGCTTGACATGTTTTCCGATGATTTCCTCTATGTTGCTGACGGTTACAAAGCAGTTGTAATTTGAAAGAATCTCTCTCAGCTGGCGGAGTTCATATCTGCTTATGACCACATAGAGCGCTTTATTATCTCCGCCAATGAATCCTTCGGTGTTCCATATCGTACAGGTTCGTCCAAGCTCGGCATATATCCTGTTTTTTATAGCGTCCACGTCATCATGAGTGAATATAAGACATCCGCGTTCGGCGTCGAATCCTTCTTCTACCTTCGTCATAACAACAGATACCAGCACGTAGGTGAGTATGGAATAAAGACCATTGTTCCAGCCGTAAAGGAAACCGATTATCAGGTAAAGAAAGACATTGAAAAACAGCACCTGACGACCGATGGGGAGATGAATCTTCGGACTGAGGATAGAGGCAACGATTTCCGTTCCGTCCAGGCAGCCGCCGTATCTTAGTATGATTCCCACACCGACTCCCAAAATCAGTCCTCCGAAGGTGACTGCCAGAAGATGATCCCGGGTGACGGCAGGGGTGGCTTCAAAAAATCCAACTGCCACCGCAAATACAGTCATGGCATAAATCGCACGCACAACAAAGGCTGTGCCTCTTTTCTTCCAGCCAAGTATCAGAAACGGAGCATTGAGAAGCCAGGTCATGATACTGAGTTTGAATCCCGTGAAATTCGCAGCTATCATTGAAACACCGACTATACCGCCGTCGAAGATTTTGTTGGGAGCCAGGAACTCTTCGATGGAAAAGGCTGCTGTGATGGCACCTATGGTCAGCATTATGAAGCATAAGATATCATATAAGTGCGGTTTGCTTTTGAGTTTTTGTTTCGGCATCTATGGTACTCCCTTCCTTCAAAACCTATGATAGTTCAGTATTATTTTTCGAGTTATCTTTATAGAGGCATAAGTAAATGGGCCGTTTTCTGCTTCAGCCGGTGACCCCGGCTCTCTCGTATGCCTCATCCGGTATTCCGATATCTTCAACGAAAATCTTTCCGCTGTACTCTTTTCCGGCGCCGGTCACGAGACCTGTTTTGTTTCTTCCGAAAGTGATCGTTACGTCGGCTTTTATACCGGCACCCATGAGCTCTCCGGAGTCTGTATCTATACCTGACGGAGCATCTATGGCTATGGTGATACCGTGTTTGTGAGCATTGGCCTCATCCATAAAGCTCTTGTAGATGCCGGTGACCTCCCGGTGGAGTCCTATCCCGAATATACCGTCTATTAAAATGTCTGAGTCCGGGAGGGAATCGCCCTCCCTGTAGATCACTGTTCTTCCCAGAAGTTGCTGATAGTGGAACATCTGATACAGAAACTCCCAGCTTGCCTTTTCGATGCTTCCTATGACCCAAACCACAGGATCGTACCCGGTTTCCTTCAGCATCCTTGCCACAGCCACAGCGTCTGCTCCGTTGTTGCCGACTCCCGCCAGCACCAGTATGCGGGACTCCCGGGCGTAAGTGTAGTGGCGGTTCACATATATGGCGACCTTGGAGCTTGCGGTCTCCATAAGATCAAGGGACTTAAATCCCATTTCCTGCATGGCTATCTGATCTGCCTTTTTTGCGACAGTTCCTGTTATTATTTCGGACATGGTTTTTCCTCCGATTATGAGCATTGAACATATCAAGTATAGTTCATTCGGGGAATAAACGGTAGGAAAATGACTCCAATCTTACAGATCTGTAAGACCGGAGTCATTTTCATTTAAGGTAGGGCGATTAAGATTGTACACATAAGCGAACAAAGTTTTGAAGGGAGAATTAATTATGGTCGCATTAATCGGTTTTCTGATGATAATCGCAATCGTTGCGCTTCTCTTGAAGGGCAAGATGTCACCGATAGTCGTACTGGCAGTCGTACCGGTGATAGCAGCGCTGATTTTGGGCTACAGCCCCCTCAGTATTGCAGATTTCATCAAAGAAGGTATCAAAACCACAACAAGCAACGGTATCCTGTTCATCTTCTCGGTTATCTATTTCGGAGTTCTTTCCGATACAGGTCTCTTTGACGTTATAGTTAACTGGCTCGTCAAGAAGGCAGGGAACAATGTTATCGCAATCACGGTAGCCACAGCACTTGTAGCTACTATCGCCCACCTCGACGGAACAACAGCAACTACTGTTCTTATCACTATTCCGTCACTCTATCCTATCTACAAAAAGATGAACATCGACCCGAAGATCCTTCTGTGCATCACAGGAGCATGTATGGGTGTTATGAATCTTCTTCCATGGGGAGGACCTACAGCAAGAGCAGCAACTGTTCTTCAGATGGATGCCAATGAATTATGGCACATCCTTATTCCCATCCAGGTAGCAGGTTTCCTCATCAACATCGCTCTTGGTGTTCTTCTCGGAATGTATGCCATGAAGCATGGCGCAGGTGCCGGTAAGGGTGAAGCTGTTGAAGTGGATGAGAAGGCAGCAGCAGAGGCAGATGCATTAAGAAAGTCAAATCCTTTCCTTATCTTCAATCTCCTTCTTACAGTCGGCGTTATCGCTATTCTTTCAGCAGGTCTTGCAACAAGCTATGTTGTATTCCTTGTAGCACTTTGTATCTTACTTGCGGTTAACTACCCTGATCAGAAGCTCCAGGACAAGCTCATCAAGAAGCACGCTCCGGCAGCGCTTATCATCTCTGCGACACTTTTTGCAGCAGGAGCCATGGTAGGTATCTTTGATGGAACCGGAATGCTTACAGAGATGGCCAATGCCATCATGGGAATCATTCCTACGGCTCTCGGAAGATTCATTCATATCATCTTCGGTATTCTGGCACTGCCTCTCGGTCTTTGTGTTGGTACAGATGCATATTTCTACGGTATTATGCCACTGGTTATGCAGGTTGGTGAAACATACGGTGTAGCATCCCTCAGTACGGCTCTTACAATGGTCATCGGAAAGAACATCGCGCTGATGGTAAGTCCTCTGGTTCCGGCAACGTTCCTGGCAATCGGACTGACTAACACCGAACTGAAGGATCATATGAAGTTTTCAATCCCCCTGTACTATGTGATCAGTCTGTTGATGTTGCTCCTTGGCATCATCTTTGGCATCATACCTCTCTAAAGAGAGAGTTTCCCCGCGGCACTTTGGTGCCGCTTTTTGTCATATAGAATATCATGACAGACAATAAGGAATGACCGGGAGACTTTCGATATAGATTTAATATGAACTTATGATATAAATATCATAAGTTCATATCCTTCCGGGATCGACAGGGTTCCAGAACCCGAAGAAGGATTTCATTGGATCATGATGATTGAATATAAAAGAACAGGTAGAAACTATGGCAAAGGAAACAATACTTGTAGTTGATGATGAAGCTCCAATCAGGCAGGCGATACAGGCTGGATTTATGGGGGAAGGAATAGATGTGGATGAGGCAGCAGACGGCGGTGAGGCTCTTCGGATGCTGGCAAAGAATCATTACAGTCTCGTGATTCTTGATGTCATGATGCCTGATGTGAGCGGATATACGGTGCTCCAGAAGATGAGAGCCGCAGGGGACCACACCCCTGTCATGATGCTTTCAGGAAAATCTGATGAAGTGGATCAGGTACTGGGTCTTGGTTTCGGTGCCGACAGTTATCTGACTAAGCCCTTCAGAATAAGTGTGCTCATTCAGAATGCAAAGGCACTTATCAGACGTACGAGGGAGTACAGCGTGCAGATTCAGGAAATTAGAAGAGGCCCCTTTGTGGCAGATACTCTCAGGATGGAATGCTTTAAGAACGGACGTGAGCTTAATCTGACAGGAAGAGAGCTGACCCTTTTCAGATTCTTCATGGAGCACCCGGGACAGGTATTCACAAAGGAGCAGCTGTATCAGCATGTGTGGAACGAAGCTGCGGTGGATGACAACACCATTATGGTCTACATAAAAAGAATAAGGGACAAGATAGAGGATGACCCGAAGAATCCGGTATATCTTAAGACCATCCGGGGAATAGGCTACAGATTTGACGGAGAGTGAAGCCATGGGCAAACATAAAGAATCTCTGAATATTATGCTTCTGGTGCTTTTGTCCGTCTGCGTGGTGTTCGTAGACATTTACAGCTACAGGGTTTATCGTGAAAAGCTCATCCGCTCAGAGCAGCATCAGCTTCTGGCCATGGCGGAGACTATAGGTGAGAGCCTGAACAACACCATAATCAGTGAGCTGACAAAGATTGATTATTTCTTTTCGGGTAATGAGATTCCGGCAGCAGAGCAGCTGGAGGGTTCAGTCAGGGAATATCATGAAAGGAACAGCTCCGTCTTTGACTCCATAACCATAGGTGAGGGGACAAGCCCCGGGGATGCTGTGATAAGCGGAAAACATCTCTCGGACAGCGGCTGGTATGTGCTTGAAATTAATAAAGATGTGGAGACCACTGATGGAACTTTCCGGCTAATGTTTCTGATGGATCTCAATGAGATATACCGCCGCATAGTGGCTCCGGTAAAGATAGGTAACGGAGGCTACTCTGTAGTCAAGGACAAAAACCTCGCCATCATCATGCATCACGCCAAGAATCAGATAGGTATGGACGCCATCTATGACAGAAAGGAACATTACCCGGAGCTGGATCTTTCAAGCCTTGAAGACTGGCTGAACCTTCAGAGGAAGAGCGATAAGGGCATGAGCGTCATCGATACGTATGTGTGGGATGATCCGGACATCACACCCATAAAGCGTATCGTTGCTTTCACAACAGTAGACATACTGGAGGCGCAGTGGATAGTGAATTCCACCCTGCCCATGAAGGAACTGGATGAACCATTATCTGACATGCTCTTCGTTATTCTGACACTGACAGGACTCTATTTTCTGATAGCAGCTGGAGTGGTGGTGTATATAAACAGGACCCGTATGCGTTCCGAGGCTCAGAAAAATGAAATAAAGTATCTCAGAGAGATAAATCAGGGAATGGAAGAAGTGGCGAGACAGAAGGATGAAATAAGACATTATCAGAGGATTGAGTCCCTCGGGATGATGGCAAGCCACATCGCCCATGAGTTCAACAACTACCTGACGCCGGTTATGGTATATGCGGAGCTTCTGGAAAACGATCCGGAGACTGGGGAGCGTGGAAAAAGAATGGCCGGGGAGATACTGAAGTCTTCTGACAGGGCCGCTTCCCTTTCAAGGGAACTTCTGGATTTTTCCAGACAGGATTCCGGTGCTGATCTCGGACCTGTAAATCTTCGTACCGAAACTGAGGCAGCGGTGGAGGTAATTAAAAGACTGACACCGAAAAAGATAGAGTTTTCTTCTGAAATAATGTCCCAGGATATGAATGTAATGGGCAGAGACGGAATGATGCAGCACATACTCATGAATCTCTGTAAAAATGCTTTTCAGGCCATGGAAAAGAGTGAGCGGAAAGAACTTGGTATCCTTCTGAAGAGGACGGAAGATGGGGCGGTACTTACTGTTTCGGATACCGGAATGGGTATTTCGAAGGACGCTAAAAGCCGTATCTTTGAACCCTTCTATACAACAAAGGGTTCCCATCACGGAACAGGACTTGGGCTTTCTGTAGTAAGAAATATCATGCATTCCCTCGGTGGGGGCATTGACGTTGAAAGTGAGCCCGGCGTCGGTACCGTGTTTACACTTTTCTTCCCGGAGATGAGTCAGAAGGAAGAAAAGAAAATCGATGGAATCAGAAAGCTGGTCTATATTGACAGTGATAAGCATTTTGCGGATGAACTTGAACAGGAGGTCAAAACCCGGACCGGAAAAAGGGAGATGTTCAGGAATAATCTGGAGATTTCTTTTGCTGCCGATGAGATGCGTTTCCTTTCCAGACTCCAGAAGGATCCAAAGTGCTGTGACATAATAGTCGCAAGCTATACTCTGGACAGCATGAACGGCATAGAGTTTCTGGAAATCGCAAGAAAACTCAATCCTGATATCTGTCTGGTTCTTGCATCCGAGAGTGATGACGCTGACCTTCAGTGGTATGTGAACAACAGAATCATTGACAGGATCATCATGAAGGATAAGCTTCTTGAAGAACTGGATAAACTGTCATGAAGTGATGCGGATGTTTAATGTGTTGAGCGAATGACAACTGATGACAGCAACCACAAAAGCCGGGTCAGGTTGATTGATTCTGATCCCGGCTTTTGTGGTTGCTGTATCTATGGGTTTATGTAAGTGCTATCACTTCCTGAAGTTTTTTAATGATGTATTCTCGGTCTTTCCCTTTTACTCCCAATGCAGAGAGTGCTCTTTCGATGGTCCATTTCTCATTTTCCATCAGATTTATGATATCCTGAATTTTGCAATCCAGCGCATATTTTTTTGCGTATCTTTGAACTTTCTCACACATGATACCACGTCCTTTCTTTGTCTCCTTAAAATGTCTGATACCACTTGCCAGTTCAGCAAAGTGCATTTCTGCTGATGACTTGGCATGAAAATCCTCTATCAATTTACCGATTTTGTCGTGCCCTTTGTATTTACCGTTCACATAAACTATGTGCGAACCATCATTAAAATTCTCGTTTGTGTCAAGCACCTTTCTTTCTATCCGGTACAGCGGAAGTCCTGCACTAAATTTATCATATCTGTATATGAAAATCACATAGGAATCTTGCAGGGATTTGAAAGATTTGCCTTCTTTTAGCATTCGTGAGTCTATAGCAGCACTATGAAAGCGCGCTCTTCTCACATGAGCACCTTTTGAATTGCTCTGAACTTCGATGTCCATTTCGGAGCCATCAGTATCTATGGCATGGACATCCAATGTGACATCTCTTCCGTTTATCTTATGATTCCTGAACTCTTCCTGAGTTTCTACACTTGTAACTTTAATATTCCTTTCGAGAATGATACTCAGAACGAGCTCCACAGCGGGAATATTATCCGTGAAAACAAGTGTCATAAGATCGTCATCAAATAGATCCAGTCCGTCAACGATTTTGTCGAGATCAGTTCCGGACGGAACTAAAGTTTCTACATCCTTGTATGTGTTCAATTTTTAACTCCGTATATTTAATATAACGTTAGGGATATCCATATAGAATTATCTATGAGTTGTTTTAATTCATTTTTCAGAAATATACCTAGGATAACAGAATAATCCTATGGGACATACGTTTCACGATTATTGTACAAAATCTGTTTACGAAAGTATGATACCAAAGAGGTGTTTATTTTCATATAGTCTGTTATGTGACTATACGGCAAAGACTTATTATTAGCCGAAGAACAAATAATTACGCACTTCACGAAAATCAATAAAAGTCTCGGGACTGGCTCATAGAGCCAATTCTGAGACTTAATAGACACCTGTACTGTCAAAGATGAGATTTTAGACTAAAAAAATGATTTTGGGATAAATAAGATTCTGTTCCGGTAATAAAGAATGTAAGAGGAGCCGGTCCCCCCGGCTCTTTGTTACGTGGATAAGAACCATCACGTAACAAAGAGCATAAGATAAGCTTCTTATATCATAGTATGATTATGCCGGCACAATCCATTGACTTAAGGTCATAGACATTGCCGCTCTCAACACCGACAACTACGGGGCGTAAAAGAAAATTCGGATTTCGCTGTACTACCTTCGCGGTTTCACCATTACTTAACTGGACAGTGGAATCTACAGGATACAGGATCATCATCTGCATGAAGCTGTTCAGGGCGCCGAGATCAAGTTCATTTGTCATGGCCATGAGCATTTCCACCGCTTCGCGGGGTGACTTGCCGGTTTTATAGGGCCTTTCGGTCACAAGAGCATCATATATATCGGAAACTGTCAGTATCTTCGCGTAACTATGAATGTGCTCATCGGTCGCACCGTAGGGATAGCCGCTTCCATCCATTTTTTCATGATGCTGGAGCATGGCTATCTTAACATCTATAGGTATCTCATTGTTTTCAGCCACAAGTTCATAACTGTAAGTACTGTGCTTTTTCATGATTTCAAATTCTTCCGGAGTAAGTCTCGCAGGCTTGTTCAGTATTTCCAGAGGAACCCTTGTCTTTCCTATATCATGCAAAAGTCCGGCCATGCCTATCTCGTATATTTCTTTGCTGCTCTTTTTCTGTTCCTTGGCTATGACCATACTGATGATG
>DFGZ01000365.1:0-1709 GCA_002371295.1 Oribacterium sp. UBA3737
ATGATGTATTTAGTACAACATACCCCAGCCCATCTCCTCTATAACACAAAGCCCCTATTTCATCATCAGCAAAAGGTATTTCAAAAACAAGGTATCCTTTTTTCTGAAATGAAGATCTGACAATCTGCAAGATATTAAGCAGGTCACTATCATATTCGATCCCGGCAAAAGAGCAGACCCGCTTCACCTTAGAATCAATTTCTTCACGATCCGATTCACTGTATGAAATTATCTTTCGCAAACGTTCAACATTCATACCTTATCCTCTTGCTATGTGCTCAAACCGGCTTTTGGCGCTCAACACTTCATCAATATTCTCCATCAGTTCCATTAGCTGATTAGCAATTTGTTCCTGCTTTTCAGATGGTTCTCCGGCATAGAACGCAATTTTATTCGCTGATACAGTTCCCATTTGCGGGATATAGATTGTGTCTGCCAAAAAGAACTCAACGGTTTTTCCTAAACCACGAGCGATTTTTTCCATATCTGTGCCGCTTTCCTCCTGAGCACCGGTTAATATGCGTGATATTTTATTCTTATCAATCCCGGTAATCATGCTAAGGTATGTCTGCTTGATCTTCATCTCTGACAAATATTTATTTACATTATTTATAAACTTAGTCATGACACTCGCTCCTTTCTATCTGTATCAAATCATGAATCGTACTGTCCTCAATTAAAACTATACTCCTCCGCAAAAATAACGCAAGCATTATATCTCATATTTTGAGATTATTTAAGAATTATTTTAAATCGCCCACTATTACCGCACTTCCTTTCAACTAATATTCTCATTTTTTGCATATTGGTTCAAGAGCAAACATACATTCTGCTGAGTAAAAAATGGCCTCCCATCGAAAAACACCTCATTCCCCTGATTAGAAGAGCAGGAAGGCAAAACTTCCGGATCTTGCACAACGGTAAAAATAACAACGGTTAAAAGAATCATACTTTATTCTATAGAAGCATTGAGAAAAAGCTGTGCTCAATCATTGATTGCTTAAACACTGCTCATGTTTTCATGACGGATGCAACGGTCCAGTGCCATAATCGCAGCCACGATGCCGTCAATCTTCTCCGGCGACTTGGCCTTGGTGCATTTGATGTTACCGGCCGGGTCTGTGTCCACCACCACGTTTCCGCTCATCCAGCGCATCACTGGATTGCCGCCATGAATGATCCTTCCTTCCATCAGAAGTTTATAGAACTCCTTCGTCGGAGGCGACATATCCTTGTAATGTACGGACCGTTATCTACAGGTGGTGATATCTATTGTGCTTCTGGCAGCCAGATGTTTGGCGTACCGGTCGAAAAACATGGTCAGAACAGCCATCTCAGGCAAAAAGGCAAAATCGCAGAACTTGCTCTAGGATACGGCGGCAGTGTCGGTGCTCTAAAATCTATGGGTGCCCTCGAAATGGGCCTACCAGAAGAAGACCTGCAACCACTGGTGGATGCGTAGAGATCATCCAATCCGATGATCACACAATTCTGGTGGGATGTTGATCGCGCTGTCAAGACAACCATCAAGCAGCGGATCCAGACAGAAGTTCGCGGCATCAAGTTCTTCTACAAGAGTGGAATGCTCTTTATCCAGCTTCCCTCCGGTCGCAGGCTCTCTTATGTGAAACCCCGCATTGGTGAGAATCAGTTCGGCGGCGAATCCATTACCTATGAAGGTATCGGATCTACGAAGAAATGGGAACGCA
>DFGZ01000365.1:1792-4159 GCA_002371295.1 Oribacterium sp. UBA3737
TCCGAAGTTCGTGGAGAACATCGTGCAGGCCATCAGCCGCGATATTCTCTGCAATGCTATGAAGACTCTCCGCCACTGCTTTATTGTCGGACACGTTCACGATGAACTGATCATCGAATGCAGCCCCGGCGTTGATCTGAAAGCTATATGCGAACAGATGGGAAGATCCCCGAAATGGATGCCGGACATCCTACTCCGCGCCGACGGTTATGAAACCATGTTTTACAAGAAAGACTGACATCAAAATAGCGGCACCCGGTTCATCGCCGGAGGCCGCTAAATCATTAATCATTTATTTCCCAATGCCCATATCGTTTTCCGCCAACCCGTTCTATACGACCGGCTTCCTTAAGAGCACTCATATATCTCACAAGTGTTCTTCTTGCTATTCCAGCCTCTGCTGATAATTGATCAAGAGTAATATCAGGCTTGCTGCGAATTATCTCAATTATCTTTAGTGCCATAGTGTCATCCAAAGTGCCATCGATCTTGGCACTATGGCCCTTTGGCACTTTAGGCTGATCTATAAGAGCACTCTTGAGCGCCGGGAAATATACTCTGATTCCGGTTCCAAGTATCTCATACCTGGGAAGCTCTGCGCCAAGCGCTATGCACTCATCACAAATCTTTTGAATCCCTTGTCCCCAGGTTTCTATATATCCCGCTCTGAAAAAAACATTGGCTATATCAGGATTATACGGGATGGAATCATGCGGCTGCATCAAGGTCTCCGCAGTCCATCCCTCAGGAAGGATACAGCGGTTGCTTATAATAATCTGCTCTTCCTCGATCCTTATCTGTATCGGAGTACCGTACATATAACAGTTATGTGCGATGGCGTTGTAAATCGCTTCGCGGATTGCGTTCCGTCGCAAAAGGATAGGTCTCTACACGCCGGTCGTGTTCATATGTGATTTTCGCCTTCAAGTATTTGAGATAAATCAGATCCACAACCTTATCTGCCGTAGATATAAGTGAACCTTCAAGATCATCATGATACGCCACTGTTCCATGCTCAAATTTGCCGACTTTAACGATAACTGCCGACCTGCACAATATTCGGATCACCGTAGAACAGCAACACAGCTGAACGCTTCAGCTTGCCGTTTGATAATAGTTTCAACTTGGACAGAAGTTCCTCATTTGAAATATTAAGCTCAGGATTCTTTATATTCGATGTTTTGACTCTCTGCCATAAACAATAACCTCCAGTTTCTATAGTGGCTCCCTGTTCATCGCCGGAGAGCCACCATTCTATTACCACCTATGCATTTTGATTCCGCTTTGTGCAGAAAAAATATTCGCGTCATTTCTTGCATTCATCGTTTCAAATTTACTTGCCCTACAATATCTGTGAGTAGACTGAAGGCATCATATATTTGACCATCAAAGAAAATCTTTTGATTGTCTTCTTTATGATCTGCTATGTAATCGAATATTTTTATTAAACCTTTCTTCTGACTCTTTTTGATATTCCAACTGTTTTAATTCAATGCTATTTATCCTTTCGAACATTCTCTCATTATTCATAATAAAATGTCGCATTTCCCGAAATGCCCGCATGATAAATATGCTTTGTTTCTCTGCTATTTCACCATTTAATACAGTCGCCAACATATATATTCCTTGCTCTGTAAAAACATGTGGAAGCGATCTGCTTTTTGGATTTATATTTGCGGTCGAAAATTTCGACCGCAAATCTTTCACTTCTTCTTTAGTCATTTGGAACATAAAATCTTCAGGAAATCGATTTATATTATTTTTTACCTGTTCGTTAAGTCTCTTTACCTCGTAGCCATATAATATTGCCAAATCACTATCAAGCATTACCTGCTTTCCTCGAATAGTGTATATTATCTTCGAAAGATCAATCATCTGATTAGGCAAACCGACCGTATCTGTAATAGTAACTATAGTATATTGATTTCCTTGCCGGTCCTCGGTGATAGGAAATGAAACCTAAAATGACGTTTTTCTATATCATTGAGACCTTTCCGCTTGTGTTCCTCGACGCTGACAAAGGGAAAGATCTTCCCTGCCTTCTCAATGTAACCATCAACATCCGTATCACGGTCTACGATGATGTCGATGTCCGTACTTAACCTTCTCGGCTCATCAAGCATAACCAGAAGTGACGTGCCGCCCTTGAAAATAAAGGGCATGTCAACACTCCGGATGGCTTCAAGCAGACCAAAAGCGAATACCGTCCTTTCCAGAATGGAGGGATCCGCCCCGGTTTCTTCCCTAAGCCTTAAAATGTGTTCCGCTGTATAGTTTTCACGAAGTAGCATCTTCTACTTTACTCCCTTCAAGATATTTCAATAGTACGTCCTGCCGGTTACGCCTGCGGGCATATCTCAGCATCCT
>DFGZ01000092.1 GCA_002371295.1 Oribacterium sp. UBA3737
GTAAACAAACGGTGTAAGCCCGAATAAAAAAGCAGATTACATATATGATCAATCTGCCCTTTTGTTCGGGCTTCACGCCGTTTTTTATCAAATTGAACTAAGTCGCGTCCGGGTTGATGTGGAATTTCAATCTTTCATGATCCCCACAAGTATTACCATAGAATTAATCGTTTTGATAGCCAATAAGATAGAAAAGCAACGTTTGTCCCATGACTAATAAGCCCTTCCAGAGAAGGACTTTAAATGCTGTTAAGTTGATTGTTTTCAACACAGCATATATCTTCCAAAAACGCGGTGGGTAATCAGATGTCCACTGCATTTAGAACATTTGTGGATGTCACGCTTATAAAGGATCATGAGTTTCTCTGTAATCGTTTTATCTCGCAACTGTGATAAGTATTTTTCACATCCGAGAAGATTCCTGCATAAGGTGATCGCTTCACGCTTGCATCTACAGGAGAGGATCCCATAATACCTGATCCGGACAAATCCTTTGGGGAGCACATGCAGCAAAAAGCGTGACAGAAAACCTTCGCCCGAGAGTGTCATAGGCTTATATTTGGCTGCATCGCGGTAATCTTTTGCATAGAAAGAAACATTTTCATCATCCATATCAATAATACGGCGATTACTGATAGCGATCCTGTGAGTATATTTTCCGAGATACTTAAAAACCTCATGAGCTCCTGCAAAAGTCTCTTTTGTATATACGATCCAGTCTGTATCGTACAGTGAATTCAGAAGCTCCTTAAAGGAGTATGAATTTCGTAGAAAGCTAGCTTTTCCGGTATATACAAGCTTATCATCTTCTCGAAGGTCTTTAAGTTCATCCAGATAGTATTTCTTAAAAACAGCTGACATGACTTTTACAGGGAGGAAAAACTTCTTGCCCTTGTCCCTCCAATGATTTTTGCTGTCGAGACCTCCTCCAAGTACTATCGTATGAAGATGAGGATGGTAATTAAGCTGAGAGCCCCAGGTGTGAAGGATACAGATATAACCTATCTTTGCTCCAAAGTGCTTGGGATCCCCAGATAACTCTGCAAGCGTTTTATTCGCCGCATGATACAGAGCGTCATACAGAAGCTTCTGATTAGCGTACACCAGAGGATAAAGCTGACTTGGGATAGAGAAGACTGTATGGAAGTATGGCGCATCCAACACATCTTCCCTTCGAAGGTCGATCCATTCATCAACATCCATGCCTTGGCACATTGGACAGTGCCTGTTTTTGCATGAGTTGTAGTGTATAAAAGTAGTATGACATGATTCACATTCACTTACATGAGCACCCATCTCGGCAGTACGGCAGTTCCTGATACAACGGATAGCATTGAACTGTTCATCGGAAAACGATCTGTCAGCTATCGAAGGAAGAAACTGTTCAAATACATCCTGTATCGTTATATCACTCATCCTTCTTTCCTCCTGACTTTTTACCGGAAGATTTTCCCTTGCCGGATGCCTTTTTACGAGGCTTCTTGGTCTTCTTATCAAGAGGGCTTGTAACACCCATGATAGATTTATTGCTCACGTTGATATATACCGCAGTTGAGTTCGGTGATCTGTGACCGAGCATAGCCTGTACATACTCACGCTTCGTATCGTCTTCTATAAGATGTGTAGCAAAGGAATGGCGAAGAACATGCGGATGAACCTTGACACCGGCCTCTGCACCAACTTTGTTAAGCATCGATTGAATGGCACCGGGTTTAAGAGGACGATGAGGTTTTCTTATGGAAACAAAAAGAACGTCTCTGGGTTCTGGACAGGAGTACCAATACTGCTTGAGAAGCTCTAATGCTCTTTCGGACAGAATAGTCCAATGATCGCCATGATTCTTGGAATTCCTGACATGGATCTGCATGGATGACATGTAGATATCAGTGGGAGCAAGCTTACAGACTTCACCGACTCTGAGACCGGCGGAATACGTAAGAGCAATGATAGCTTTGTTTCGTATGTTGGTAGCAGTGTCGATCAACTTCTCGATATCATCACGGGAAACAACCTGGGGTAATGTCCAGTCTCGCTTCATCCGGGGAACTATATCGAGATCCCACGTGATATGAAGTATGTATCTGTAAAAGAAAACGAGAGCGGAGTTGATTCCGTTACAGCTTTCGGGTTTAACTCCGTCATTGCGTTTTTTTATGATATATTCACGTGCATCATAAAGTGTGAGTTCATTGAGTGGCTTATCACCGATCCAATCGAGAAACTTGCCGATATGAAAAGTGTATTGCTTACAGGTACCTTCGGAACGATTCCGGATCCTGCATTCTTCATGAATCTGTCTTTTTAATGTTTCGTCCATTGTAAAACCTCCGTAAATAGTAGTGATTGAATAATGTCGCTACTATCCCGGAGGAGAACGAACCTTATGGAAAGCATTGTAATTACAAGAAATAAATGATACTCTTTTCATGGCAGTAGTGGTGTATTTGTTACGAGTGTGGTAGCTTTAACAATACTCTATTTTAGAGTCACTATCTACTGCCTTTTTTGAAAAAGAAAATCGCTGCACATCAGCCCTGGCAGGCCGTCGCGCAGCGACTT
>DFGZ01000283.1 GCA_002371295.1 Oribacterium sp. UBA3737
GCAAGACGACCGATACGACCAAATCCGTTAATAGCAACTTTTACTGCCATAGTAAATATCCTCCTGATATTTTCAAATGATATGTTAATTGGATGAAATTTCCATCAGCACAGCTATTGTATGCCATCAAATGTATTTTTGCAAGTGCAAAAAGCTAAATTTGTGAAATATTTCACAGATATTTTTGCCATTTTTTGGTTATAGCTTAAATTTGCGCAGGGTTTTGCTGTATTTCATCATTTGTTAACAATCAGTCAATCAAAATTAATTTTTTCACAAACGCATTTTCTATAAAATAAGGCCGTCCCATGTCCGCCCGTGCAAGCACCGCGGCCGCGTTACTGCCTTATCGAAAAAAACAGGTACCGAAGCTTCAAGCTCCGATACCTGTTTAAAATCACTGCTTTCCGAAGGCGACTTAGGAAAATGCCTTCGACAATCTGATAGCCTATGCAAAACCGTAATATTTATTTACTCCGAGAAGAAGGCCCTCTGCGAAGCTTTCACATGCCGCCTGAGAATGGTCTGTTGCCTTATCTCCAAGCTCTACAGCCACCGATGCGATGGTGGAATAAGCATTTTGTACGGTATCCTCATCCCTGCTTCCGCCGGAATAGATTCTGATGCCGCTTTCCCTGAGTCCTTCCACAAGGCTTTCTCCCAGCCTTTCAGACTTCTTCCAGTAGGAAGCTGCCGGCTCCATGCCCTTCATGGAATCAGCTGTTCCCACATAATAAGCTCCCTTATCCTTTGATGTAGAATCAAAGTGGACAGATATATGACAGTCGGCCTTGTTGTTCGCAAGAACAGCTCTCGCCACATCATCAAGCTGCACATCGTCTCCGTCCCGGATCATAAGAACATCGTACCCGTCCGCAAGAAGCATGGACGCGAAGCTCTTTGCCACCTGAAGATTTACACTTGCTTCAGATGTCTTATCCGTAAATGTGGTTCCTCCGGAAACCGCAGAGTCCGTTGTTGCTCCGTCAGCCCTTGCCGAACCATCCGGATGAACCGATACCTTCACAGATTCGCCTCCCTGTGTTCCATGACCGGCATCAACCGCAACAGTTATATCCTTCCTGTTCGCGGAATCACTGGAATACAATACAGCCTTTCCTGTATTTATTTTCGAATTTTCGGCATACTTCCAGTCAAGATTGAGCCCTATACCTGTGGCCGCAAATGCCGTCATGCCCATAAAAACCGACATCGCAATTGCCGCAAGCGCCGTTTTAACCCTCTTCATTTCTTCCTCTCTCCTCGTTACATACAGCTTCCATGCTCTATGTTTATATCTGCTGCAGAAAATCAAGTCCAAAAAGATACGAATATACCCCCGATAACTTTTTCACAAAAACACGTTCCACTCATTTATCCGAATATCTATACAGTTGAAATCGACTATGTTCTGCTTATTTATAAACCTGTAACGAGCATAGTTCAAAAAAAGAGGGTCCGCAACCGACAATCGGTTACGTCCCTCTTAAGTATTTCTTACACCCTCAGGAAGCCGCAGAAACAGCGAACCAGATGAGCACGATGAGTCCGACAGCTATACGATAATATCCGAAGATGACGAAGCTGTTCTTGCGTATGTACTTCATCAAAAAGTTTATGCAGTAGATGCTGACGGCATAAGCTATCACCATTCCCAGTATCAGATAGAACCATTGTACCCCATTAAAATCCGTTCCATGTTTGAGAAGTTTCAGAAAACTGGCTCCGAACATGACAGGAACAGACAGGAAAAACGAGAACTCTGCCGCAACGGTTCTTGATACACCGAGAACCATGGCTCCGATAATGGTCGATCCGGATCTTGAGGTGCCCGGTATCAGTGCAAGGCACTGGAACAGACCTATGAAAAGAGCTGTTTTCATATCGAGCTCATTCAGATTACGGACAGAGAACTCCATATGTTCATTTCTTTTCTCCACCAGTATGAAGATCACACCGTAGATGATAAGCGCCAGGGATACAACCAGCCCGTTATAAAGATAGGTATCCAGGAAATCGTCCAGAATGAGTCCGAATACAGCCGCGGGAAGACATGCCACTATTATCTTTATCCAAAGCTCTATCTTTGAAGGGACTATAGCCACTCCGCCCTGTCTTCTGCCGGCAAACGGCCAGAGCTGTTTGAAAAAGGTCGTAACTACCGCCATAATGGCACCAAGCTGTATAACAACCTCAAATACTTCATAGTACTCTGCCGGCTGGCGAAGCTTAATGATATCATTAACAAGGATCATATGTCCTGTAGATGAAACAGGGAGCCACTCTGTGAAGCCTTCCACAAGTCCAAATACAATGACCTTTAAAATTTCAATAAAACTCATAAATTCTCCTTTTTATTCAAAGATTATCTATCTGCCAGTCAATAGGCTCTATACCATGAGACTGTAAGAACTCATTGGTCTTCGAAAACGGCTTTGAACCGAAGAAACCTCTGTAGGCACTCAAAGGGCTCGGATGCGGTGCCTTCAGAATTAGATGCTTCGGATTATTGAGCATCGATGCCTTCATCTGAGCAGGTCTTCCCCAAAGGATGAACACCAGAGGACGGTCTATTTCATTGAGCACTCTGATGGCTGCATCCGTAAACTCCTCCCAGCCCATTCCCCTGTGGCTGTTTGCCTGATGGGCTCTTACCGTAAGAACGGTGTTCAGAAGCATCACTCCCTGATCCGCCCACTTTTTGAGATAGCCGTTGTTCGGTATATAGCACCCCAGGTCGCTGTTAAGCTCTTTATAAATATTCACAAGGGATGGAGGAATGTCTATCCCCGGTTTCACAGAAAACGAAAGTCCGTGGGCCTGTCCCGGCTCGTGATAGGGATCCTGTCCGAGTATCACGGCTTTAACTCTGGAAAGGGGCGTAAATTCAAAAGCATTGAAAATATCCTCTGCGGGAGGATAAATCTTTTCGGTTTTGTACTCCTCATTTACCCTGTCATACAGTTCCTTGTAATAAGCCTTGGCAAACTCCGGTTCAAGGAGAGCCTGCCAGTCGTTTTTTATCATCATTTATTTTCTCCGTCACTGCCATAATAAAGCCTCTGCCGCTTTCCCATGGACACGTTTTTATATAAATCGTAAAGGAAGGAGCCTGTCTTTCCCTCTTCGGGATGGTCACCCTTCTTAAGATCAAGAATGTATTTCCCGTAGGCATTTATGATGGTCGTACCTGATGTGTGGGTACGCACTCTCGTAAAATCACCGTAGGTCTTATGCACATGACCGTGAATCATGTACTTGGGATGATATTTCTCCATGAGCTCGTTAAAGCACCCGAAGCCTCTATGCGGAAGATCGTCCATATCTCCATAGCCCTTTGCGGGGGCATGGGTCAGCAGTATATCAAAGCCGTTATGAAGCTTGATACTGCCTCTTAAACGGTCTATGCGCTTCTCCATATCTCTTTCCGAATACATGTACGCTCCATCCTTATACTTCATGGAGCCTCCAAGTCCCAGAATCCTGAGGCCGTGGTAATCAATGATCCTGTCATCCGCGCAGTCACATCCAAGAGGCGGATCAGTCTCATAATAAGTATCATGATTTCCCGGAACATATATAACCGGTGCATGTCCCACCGTTACAAGAAATTCAAGATATCTCGAGCTCAGGTCCCCTGCAGAGATGATCAGGTCCACATCTCTGAGCTTTGATTCATCATAGTAATCATACAGCGCTTTATCCTCTTCATCGGCTATCAGAAGAACCTTCATCCGTCTTCTCCCCTCCGTTTGTCATAAATCCACTCATGCGCATCAGCTCTCTGGAACGCAGGTCAAATGCCTCCACAGGAGGTATGGTGCCCAGCACGTTGTCATTGAGCCAATGCATATTTACTATCTCTTCACCCGTAAGTCTCGGGGAATCCTCAGGCTTTATGAGCCCGGTCTGGCTGTACAGTTCCCCGTCAAAAGGATTCAGCCTGTCATCCATAATACCGTTTCTGAGAACCCTGAGCATCTTTTTTGTAGAGTATCCAAGCTGTCTTGACAGGATCACGTCTATAACCCCGGACTTCATCCCAAACCAGAAGTTAAGGGCTTTATGGTCTCTTGTCAACATGGAATTGCCCCAGGTGCCGCACAAAATCGAGTCAATGATTATCTCGTAGAACTTTCCCCAGTCAAAAATCGGCATGGCAATGTTTGAGACCACGTCTCCGTCAGCCACCATATAAACTCCGAACTCTCTGGATATGCGCTTCGGAGGATTGATCTCCGGTCCCGAGATGGTCATGATATTTTCATCTTTCATCTCCTGCTTCCAGTCACCGTCCTTAAGTCCGGTCCACTTAAGATGGACTCGCACATACGGATTCACCATCTGGGCACCAATCGCAAATGCATTGACATTGGCAAGAGTTCCGTACTGGGGGCAAAGTTCAGCATATCCGATGTCGTTGCCGTCCGTAACTGAAGCCGCAAGAGCCCCCATCAGGTATTTTGCCTCATACATGCGGCCGTAATAGGTCCTTATGGTGTTGTAATTGGTATTCACCGAACAATTCAGTATATAGATATCCGGATGCTTTATCTGGGCCTTTACAGAAGCCTCAATCATCATAGCTGTTGTGGTAAAGATGACATTGGCACCGGTCTCTGCCGCAGCGTCTATGGCATCGGAAACCTGCTTCGGGGTCTCACAGTTCTCAAACTTTATGGTATCTATACGGTCACCGAATCTGTCCTTCAGATACTGTCTTCCAAACTCGTGGGCATAGGCCCAGCTTGAGGTCTCTGCACTCTTCTCGTAAATAAAAGCGGTCCTCAGGGTCTCGCCCCTGAAACCCTTGTCCTGAGTACCGAAAATACTGAAAAGATTAGGCTTGTCCTGCTTCTCCAGAACCTCCGGATCCTTCACGAGACTTACGTCGTCAGCATCCTTCAGAAACTCATTCCAGATATGATCAAGATTATCCTCTATCTGCGCATTGGAAACATCCTGAAGATTATATAGCCCGTAGATGGTGATATAAAGAAGAAATGCATCTCCTCTTGTCACCTCAAGATGATTTCCTCCCTTGCGGTCAAAGATATCCGAAAATCTGTCAAAGGCAGACTTTACATTTTTTCTGGTGTCAGTATCCCATGGTTTTGACATGGGAAGTCCCAGAACATCACACAGCTTCTGGTACCTGCCCTCTTCGGAAAACCGTATCCCGTAGAAGCCCGCCGCCTTGAAGAATTCCACGAACTCATAATAGATGTTGTTCTCTTTTGACCCGTTTCTCTCCGGCAGAAGTCTGATGACATCCGCCATTATGGAAACCGCACCGTTGAATTTGGATACGGATACTCTCTTATTGCCCTCCTGAACATAAAAACGGTTCATATACTCATAAACAAGTATGGCATCCCTTATCCCCTGATTGATGGCCGCATCATAAAGAATGCCCCATTTCAGGGCGAACTCGGTCTTGGTGCTCAGAATAGGCATGAAATTGGTGGCAAAGGCCTCCTGTCTTCCTTTGGTCTTTGTACCCGCTATAGCGGAAATTGGTATCTCCATAACTCCCATACGGTTCTCTGCAGTGATGGAACTCTGGGAAATAATATCATCCAGGGCTGTAAGATAAGGATAACGGCCTCCTGCCACGTCCTTACGATATTGCCCGTCGCCAAGATGCTTGGCTTTTACATAGTCATCCAACATAATATATTACCTTAAGCAGTTTTACTGCCTCCTGATCATACATACAAAAAAAGCCGCTCCTTCAGCTTCATTACACGCAAGAACGGGACCAGACTTTTATGCCTGATCCCGGATTAGTCATCTCGCTCCGCAATCACTTTGGGCCCGATGTAAGTCCCGCATTGATAGAAGAACTGTTGCTTGTTGATACCGTAGTCTTTGTGGAGCTTGTATCTGTGCTCACGTCAGACGGTGCGGCTGTGGCTGTAACAACACTGTTTCCTGAAGAGGAACCTGAGCTTCCCGATACTGTCACAACATTTCCCGAAGTCGACGTCGGGCTGGTGGTCACAGTTCCCGAAGAAGGTGCTGCAGATGTGGTTCCTGAGCTCGTGTTCGTAGTCACTGTTGTTGTAGTGGTAGTAACCGTCGTGCTTCCGTTGCTGCTTGTGCTGGTGGAGCTCGATGAGCTGCTTGTGGAACCTGGCGAAGTAACGGTATCTGAAGATGAGTTCTGTGTGGTTCCCCCAGTCGCGTGGGTCACCGTAATACCATCTATGTTGCTTGTGCATACACCGTCACTGTTGAAGCTGTACTGAGTGTTATCGATGGTGATGGTCTTGTTCTTTACCATCCTGCCCTTTTCCTTGTCAAGATAGTAGTATGAGCCGTTGTACTCCAGCCAGCCTGTTACCATCTTGCCGTTCTGTGCAAAATAGTATACGCTGTCGTCTATAGTCACAAAGCCCTGGGCCATCTTGCCGTTCTCGGAGTTAAGATAATACTTATTCCCGGAAGTATCTGTCTTCCAGCCGGTCTGCATAACTCCCTTGGTATTGAGGTAATAATATGATCCGTTGTTGGAATACCAGCCGGTCTGCATAACTCCGTTTGATTCGAAGCGATACCACTTATCATCTATCTTTGCCCAGGAGTCCATAATGAGGGTTCCGTCACCCGGCTGGAAATAATACCACTTGGACTCTATCTGCACCCATCCGGTGCTCATGCTTCCGTCAGCCTTCAGATAATACCACTTTGTTGTATCATTTTCTGTAAGCTTAAGCCAGCCGGTCTGCATAACTCCGTCGTCCTTCAGATAGTACCACTTGTTGTCTATCTGTCTCCAGCCTGTGGCCATAAGACCGTTGCTTCTGAAATAGTGCCAGTTGTCGTTTATCTTCTTCCAGCCTGTCACCATATATCCGTCACTTCCGATATAATAATATCCCGATGAAGTATGTATCCACTTATTGTGTATCTTCTCATTGGTGGAATCATCAACGTAATAATACTTTCCGTCCTTCTGTCCCCAACCTGCAAGCACAACCGGCGCAACCGCCGTACACGAAATGGCAAGACTCAGACCAACAGCACTCAATTTAGCTTTCATATTCATAATCACAAGTCCTCCGCTATATTTCTAGGTCAATATTAACACGCTGCATTGCGTACGTCCTTGTCTTTTACATTAAATTTTTTCTAATTTTTGTAAGATTTTATAGGAGTCTTTGAAGTAGCGGTACATTTTTAATGTATAGTCTCCGAAGGATTCCCCAAGGGCCATCTTATATACTCCCCACAAAGACCAGAGAAGTCCTCCCATGCCCATATATGCCGTCACAATGGAAAATGCATCCTCAGAGCTTATATTTCTGAGGGCAATGCCTCCATCAGCGCAGTGATCCGAAGGTGCCTCTCTGTATACGTTTATAAGCTCCTTTACTTCGTCATAGTTCATGTAGGAATAGATAGCCGCCATAGCAAGGTCAACCAGAGGATCTGCCATTCCGGCATACTCCCAGTCGATCATCCTGAGACCCTCATCGGTAAAAATGAAGTTATCCTTTACCGAATCAATATGAGCCACAGTCTTCGGTCTCTCCAGTGAATCCAGCCAGTCCATAAGCTCCATGGCATGCATCCTCACAACAGGATAATCCTCGAAGGGAATCTGGGCATTCACATCCTTTATATCCTTCTCATAACCATTAAGCTCTTTCCTGAAATCGAACTCATGATCAAGACAGACGCCTGAATTATGGAGCTTCTTAAGGAGAGTCATACATTCCTTGAGTTCGGAAGCATTACCGTAATCCGCATTTCTCGCTCCGTTATAGTACCTTGAGATCTTATATCCGTTTTCCGGATCAAAATACACAAGTTCTTCAGTGATACCGAGCTTGGTTACAGCCTTGTACACTTCTCCTTCCTGCTTTCTGTTGATGAGCTTTTCTGTACCCGGACCCGGTATACGGCAAATATACGCCCTGCCTCTGTACCGCTCCGGCGCCTCTTCAGAATCGGAAACGGAAAAATACCATGACTTGTTGGTCATTCCCGCCTTAAGGCACCTGATGTTAACTATCTCGGACTCAGGCATTCCAAAGACCCTTGATACCAGCTGCATGGCTTTTGAGCCGGAATCATTGACATACTTCTCATCAAACCTGCGAAGCTCCTCCAGATTTTCAAACTCGTAAACCTCTCCATCGGGGCGCTTATTCACATACATTTCCGGCAGGCTCCTCAGATTCCTGATAAGCACATCCTCCCAGTAGAACTGTTCTGTCCCCGGCATCTTGTAATAAGCCTCTATCAGCGGAAGAAATGCACCTGAGAACTCCTTTGTGAAATATACCGGACCGTACATGCACCATTTGTCACAGCCTCCGACGGAAACGCTCTTTATGGTTCCGTTCTTACCTGTCTCCATGGCCCATTCTCTGGTCTCCCCCTTCATAAAGGTGGCCGCATACCAGGAATCGGCCTCGTAGGTATGGTAGATGTTGTCCCTCATCCAGTTATCCGAGGACAGAATATAGCAGTTCTTTCCGGTCAGGAAGTCTTTTGCATGGTGCATCGTGGCAAGGGTGTTCTTGTCGGCAAATTCCGGATTGTATATGAGCTTTACATCATATTTGTCAATGAGATAGTCAAACTTCTCCTTCAGATAGCCCACCATGATGGTGATGTCCTTTATACCCACCTCATGGAGCTGTCTTATCTGCCTTTCTATCATCCTCTCACCGAAGACTTCCAAAAGTCCCTTAGGTGTCTCGTAGGTAAGTGGAACGAATCTCGATCCGAAGCCGGAAGCGAGGATAAGGGCTCTGTCCACGCGGTATTTCTCCAGAAGCCTTCTTCCCTTTTCAGTCATCTCATATGACACATTACGTCCCCGGCCCTCTGAATGGTCCAGCTTCACAAGAAGTCCTTCCGATACCGCATCCGCTATAAGCTTGTTGGTCTTTCCAAGGGAAACTCCCAGCTGTAACGCGATATCTCTCTGGGTACTCTCTTTGTTTTCGTGGAGCGTTCTCAAAATAATAACTGATTCTTTCATCTCATCCCCCAATTGCGGCAGTTCTTTTTGCGATGTCTGATTTACAGGCGCTGATAAGCCTAATCGATTTCTTTTTATCATCAGAAGGGCATTTTGTTCATTTCCGCTTCCTTGCTCTGCATTTTGAACATAATACCACTTCATATACTAAAGTACAAGGGAGTAAATCGTTTTTTCCAACGCCCTATAAAACATGAAGAATCCGGTGCCCGGAAGCGGCAAGGCTTGCTATTTGAAAGAACATGGAACAAAATCTTCCGCTTTGTCACCGGAATTGTCTGATCTGAACGCCCTTTGGAATAAAAAACGTCTTCCGGGGATGGACACCCAAGTGTCCGATCCCCGGAAGACGTTTTTATGTAATGTAATGATGTGAGTGTCAAAAGTCGATATCGGACCGGATAACTCTCCTTGTGGCTATCAAGGCTCGGAAACCTCGAAGATAAGGTCGCCATAGCTCGGATACGGCCAGAGATCCTTATCAACTATCTGCTCAAGCTCATCTACAGGAGCACGGAGAGCTTTCATAGCTGGAACGATGACGTCATGATAGTCATGGGCCTTCTTCTCGACATTCTTCTCCATACCATACTTCTCAACATAATCAAAAAGCTCTGAGCGGGCTCTGTCCATATCAGAAAGAAGCTTTGAAGCTCTTTCAAGAAGTCTCTGCTGAACGCTCACATCAGCCCCTGGACATGCAGCAAGCACTTTGTTGATGGAGTCCGCAAGTCTCGTAGTGTAATGGATAACAGCCGGGATGATCTGCTTGCCGGAGATGTTGATCATGGCACGGGCTTCAATGTTTGTGACCTTTACATAATGCTCGTACTCAACCTCTTTACGGCTTTCAAGCTCTGACTGTGTATAAATTCCGAACTCTCTGAATAGCTCTACAGCCTTCTCTGTTGTTAGTGCAGGGATGGCATCGACCATGGAAGGAAGATTCGGAAGTCCGCGTCTCTCGGCCTCCTTGACCCATTCCTCACTGTAGCCGTTTCCGTTGAAGATAATCCTCTGGTGCTCTGTAAGGAGCTTCTTTATGTAGTCATGGCATGCTGTCTTGAAGTCCTCTGCCTTTTCAAGAACATCCGCAGCCTCCTTGAACTGCTCAGCCACTATGGAATCGAGAATGATATTGGCACTGGCAATGGAATCACTGGAGCCGACCATACGGAACTCAAACTTGTTTCCGGTAAAGGCAAAGGGAGATGTACGGTTACGATCCGTAACATCCGCATAAAGATCCGGCATGGTGTTGACACCGGTAGGGAGTTTCTTGCCCTTCTTGGAGTTTGTGGCATATCCGGTACCGATAAGCTGCTGAACCACATCCTCAAGCTGTGTTCCGATAAATGCTGAAATAATAGCCGGAGGTGCCTCATCCGCACCGAGTCTGTGCTCATTTCCTACATCAGCCGCACTGAGTCTCAGAAGATCCGCATGCTTGTCTACAGCTGCGAGAACGCAGGCAAGGACAAGAAGGAACTGAATGTTGTCATGTGGTGTATCTCCGGGGCTCATGAGGTTAATGCCGTCGTCCGTTACAAGTGACCAGTTATTGTGCTTGCCTGATCCGTTGATTCCTTCAAATGGCTTCTCATGAAGGAGGCACTCAAGACCATGCCTTGGAGCAGTCTTCTTCATGACCTCCATAACCAGCTGGTTGTGGTCTACCGCAAGATTTGCCTCATCATAAACAGGAGCGAGCTCATGCTGTGCAGGAGCTACCTCATTATGCTCGGTCTTGGCTGTTACGCCAAGCTTCCAGAGCTGAACGTCTACGTCTCTCATAAACTCGGCTATTCTGTGACGGATGGAACCGAAATAGTGATCATCCAGTTCCTGGCCCTTTGCAGGCATAACGCCGAACAAGGTACGGCCGGTATATATGAGATCCTTTCTCTTCAGATACTTGTTTCTGTCAACAAGGAAATACTCCTGCTCTGCGCCGACAGATGGCTTTACAGACTTGGTGGTGGTATTTCCGAAAAGACGGAGAACTCTCAATGCCTGCTCATTGATGGCCTGCATCGAACGAAGAAGGGGTGTTTTTGTATCAAGAGCCTCACCTCCAAAGGAGCAGAAGGAAGTAGGGATACAAAGAGTCACGATGTCATCATCACCCTCATGACGGAGGAAAGCCGGGCTGGTACAATCCCAGATGGTATAGCCTCTTGCCTCAAAAGTTGCACGAAGTCCGCCTGACGGGAAAGAAGAAGCGTCCGCTTCACTTCTGACAAGCTCTTTTCCGGAAAACTCCATAATTACCTTACCGTTCTGATCAGCGGCGGAAATGAAAGAGTCATGCTTCTCGGCGGTTATACCGGTCAAAGGCTGGAACCAGTGAGTATAATGGGTTGCTCCATGTTCAAGCGCCCACTCTTTCATCGCCTGTGCGACGGAATCAGCTATCGTTGGATCAAGTTCATAGCCCTCAGTGATCGTCTTCTTAAGCTTTTTATATACAGCCTTTGGAAGACGTTCCTGCATAACCTTGTCGTTGAAGACATCTTCGCCAAAAATCTCGGCGACGTTCAGAACACCATTCATTCGTTAATCTCCTTTTACTCCCTTATGAAAGGAAAAATTGCGTATTTAGTTTTACTTTGCAGATTGTAAACCACAGCATAAGTATGTGGCAAGGAAAAAATATTTTGCTTTCCGATAAAGACATTGAGAAAAATGTACATATGGCATGATTTCGTGCAGACACGGCTCATGCTTCCCGGCACTTCGGCGTGGGGAAAAATTCACCAAAAAAAGAGTCGCCGAAGCGACTCCTTTAATATGACATCAAGCCTTGTTAGCTGATCCGAATACTGCAATCTTGTTCTTGCACTCATTGATGATAGCATCTGCGCCCGGCTTAAGGAGCTTACGAGGGTCATAGCCCTTTCCTGCCTGATCCTTTCCAGCCTCAACATACTCTCTTGTTGCCTTGGCAAATACAAGCTGAAGCTCTGTATTAACATTGATCTTTGATACACCGAGAGAGATAGCCTTCTTGATCTGATCCTCAGGGATTCCTGAACCACCGTGAAGAACCATAGGAAGATCTCCGATCTGATCCTTGATAGCTGCAAGAACATCAAAATCAAGACCCTTCCAGTCAGCAGGATATACACCGTGAATGTTACCGATACCTGCGGCAAGGAAATCAACCCCGAGATCAGCGATCATCTTGCACTCAGCAGGATCAGCCTTCTCACCGTCAGAAGCCACACCGTCTTCAACACCGCCGATGCCGCCGACTTCAGCCTCGATAGAAACGCCCAGATCATGTGCGATCTTAACGAGTTCCTTTGTCTTTGCAACGTTCTCCTCGATATCATAGTGAGAACCGTCGAACATGATGGA